>JAGRAW010000005.1 GCA_020434415.1 Bdellovibrionales bacterium | reverse complement strand
TCAACCTCGTATTCGATTTCAGAGAATGAAAGAACCGGAACCAAAGTAAACCCGCCGGCCGGGGACTTCGCCTGCGGCTCGATAAGTACCTGGGCCGCTGCAGGGGCAGCGCCGGAAGAGAAAGATAAGAAAGAACATGCTACCAACGCCGCGGTTATCGCGACAGAACGCGAAACCGAGCATTTCGAGCCCGAGTGAGATTTGCGCAACGTCATGATGGCCTCCTGATGATACTAATCAGCAGGCACAGGGTCGCTCGCGGCACGGTAGCCGTCAAGCAAAACCGTGAAAGTCCTCTATCGCACCAACGCGAACAAGACGTCGATCAAGGTAGTCCGCGGCTGACTACTCCGCATTAGCCGGGCACCGGTGTAAACCCGTCGCACCCGCTGGTAGCAGTCACCAATAGGTGCAGCCTGGCGTGAGTCGGGTGGCCGCATTCCTCTTTGTAATCAACCGGCACGCTTCGCTGAGCACGAATTTGCTGTAGGCTGACGTCGTCGGGGCGGTGCTCTCCAAAGTGAGCACACAGGCCGCACTGCCCTTCAGCGACTTTTATCCCATGTTCGCCTTGCATTCTCCTTCCTCCTATCCATTGCCGGGTAAGCAAGAGCCCAAAAAGCGCACCCAACTTTCTACGATGGGCACCACTGCAATTTTGGCCCTGCGCTGTAGGAAATACTATGAGGAGAATCACTGCATGCCTGCCGTAACCGGCTGTCATTTTACCGAGAAAAACACCCTAGGTGATTCTTCGGCGTGCCCCTCGACGGAGCGAGCAAGAACTTTAAGCGCAAAGCTTCCGCGAGACAGTGGCCAAGAAAGCCGGGGCTCTGCAGTCGTCGCGACCACTTCCCCGTTTACTTCCCAACCGTACTCCACGAACGGGCGACCGCCGCGCACCTGGAACGTGAATGCCTCCAGTTGATCCGGAATTCTGGGGTCCATTGCTAGATGAAGGTCAGCAACAGGTTGAACAATCCGCAGTCGCTCTCTGCTCTGTTCGACCGGCAATTCACGATGCTCATCGTACACACGTGGGCCGCCGCGAAGCAGCGACCCCGCGCCGTCAAAGCGATTTAGCTCCGCAAAGATTGAACGCAACACGAGCGCCGGCCCGAAAGCCCCGCTCACATCTCGCATGGCAGCCCCACTTTGGTTCCCCATCCACACCGCTACCGTATGTCGACGCGTGTAGCCGACTGCCCAGGCGTCTCGATAGCCCTGAGAGGTCCCTGTTTTAACTGCACACTCGACGGGCAGATCAAGGACGCTGTCCGATCCGAACTCCAGATGTCGCGCATGCGGATCGGCCAGGATATCGGTAATAGTTGCAGCAACCGTCTCATCAAGCACCCGTCGAGGGGACGGTGTGACTTGATTGGCAAGAAATTTCGTTTCCACAGCGAGGCCTCCGCGAGCGAGTATGCGATACGCCTCCGCCAGTTCAAGGAGCGTGACCTCGCCGTTACCGAGACTCAATCCTTTGCCGTAGTGCTGCGCTCCTGCGGTGAGGTGCCGAAAGCCGAACTCTCGAAGGCGCTGCACCATCGGCTCAATCCCGACAAACTCAGCAGCACGAATAGCTGGGACATTAAGCGAATTCCCCAACGCCTCGCGCACGGACACGAGACCGTAGTGAGTCCGGCTGTAATTACGAAATTCGTGCAGCCCGTTTCCGACCGCTTCAAGATACGGCTCGTCGTTAACTAGGGTGCGATCAGTCCATCCACGGCGGATCGCTTCAGCATAGAAGAATGGTTTTAGGGTCGATCCCGGCTGCCGAAGGGCCTCTACTGCATCAACTTGCGCGCCTCTCTCACGTTCCCAAAAGCTACCGGCGTTGACCCACGCCAGCGCAGAACCTTCTTGGTTGTCGAGCACTATCGCTGCACCGTCGCCGACGAGATACTCCCCGAGTAAGCGCACTCGCTCATCCAGAAGTCGCTGAATCTTGGCCTGTAAAGCATGGTCCAGCGTCGTCCGAATGACACCTCCTCGGGGAAACCGTCGCCTGACCGCGTTTGCAAAGTGCATCGCGCCTTCGTTTCTCTTCTCGCGCTCGAGCAGCAACGGCTCGTCCAAGGCCACTCGCTCAGTGCGATCCAAACGCCCCTCGCTCACCATCCTATCAGCGAGCGACACGATCCGCCGCTCGACTCCCTCCGTTCCCTTCCGAAGATCAAGCGCTGACGGCGCACGGACGAGCACCACCAGCGCCAACAGCTCCTTGCTTGACAAAGTCTCGACGGACCGTCCGAAGTAATGGTCGGCTGCCTGCGCGACGCCGCGACGAGTGCCGACATACGGCACTTGGTTCAGGTAGAATTCTAGAATCTCTGCCTTGGAAAACTGCTTGGACAACGCTCGTGCTTCCCACCCCTCGACCCACCTGCTCCAATAGGAGCGTGGTCGTGGATGGAGCATTTTGACAACCTGCTCGGAAATCGTGCTTGCCCCACGGACCACTTCTCTGTTCGTGACATTCGCCCACAGGGCGGACAAACGAGCAGTCCAATCAACACCTGAATGTTCAAAGAAGCGCTTATCTTCAGCCTGTATGAACGCTTCGCGTAGCAGGGCAGGAAGCTGCCACAGATTCCGCTCATGCGACACGTTCCACGGCTGATTGACCGCGGTAAGCAAAGTGCCGTCGCTAGCATATATTTGCACCGCGCTTTTCCGATGGAACGCAAGCGTTGCAGGCAGCGGTTCCAGAGAAAGCCGCGTCACTACGACAAGCAGCGCCGTCGCCATCGTGCAACCGATGAAGCAGCCCCCAAGAACCCGCTTACTGAGCGAGGTCAATCTGAAACGTGGTCGCAAGCGTCGTGCCATAGATGTCGCTGTCGTACATCTCCTCCGCTCTCGCCGGATATGCGACGAATGCCCCTGGCGCTATCGCCTGAGTGACGTACGAAAGGTGGTAATTACCCGCGGAGAGATACTCAGAGTAGAAGCGGGCCCCGGTGTGCCGCAGCTCTTTATGGTAAAACCCTGATCGAGATATTCCGAAACTTCGCCAATCGTCGTAAAGATACCACGCAGACCCCTGCGGGAACGCTACCTCCTTATCAGCATCCACCTTATCAGCATCGACGGTTGAGGCTGTGGCAAGATCGCGATTTACAGACTCGAGACCCCCAGGCAAGGGATCATCCACGACGACAAAATGACGTGCTGTCGGAAGACTGAGAAAAAGGTCGACCCGCACGAGCTCGCCCGTCCGCAAGGGAAGTGCGTCCGCGAGCGCGATAAAGCGACCATCCCGCTCGACACTGTATTCGCGACGTAGCTCGATGCCCGCGTTGTCCGGCTTCTGTGGCAACGAAGTTTGGTGATATTCCAAGGCCGTGCGGTAATAGAGTCGGCCGGTCCCTTGCGGCTCCACTCGAGTAATGAAGGTTGTGGAACCGAGATCGTCCCCAAGCGCCTCATGAAAGCGTAGCGGCGGCGCACTGAAGCCATCCAGCCGTCCCTCGCCAAACACCCGGTCATTCACTTTGGCCTGAACCAGTAGCGCCGGTGGCTCTGACTCGAAACGTCCCGCATACTGACGAATTGCATTGTTACAGAACACATTCTCCTGGGTGTTCTCCCAATGGTCCTTGCCGCCACGGGTATCGGTGATTGTCCTCAGCAACTTGAACGCGACATCGACTGCTTCGGGCTGATCGGATACCCGGAGCACCGCGCTTAACGCAGCGCATTGGGCACGAATCGGAGATGCAAGAATCCGCTTCGCTTCCTCGTCGAAGAACAGTTGGACCGCTTCATTCAGCACCAGCTTACCGCTTGACTCGTGAAACGAGTTACGGATACGGGCGAGTGCCTCGGCGGCGAGGGTCTCACCTCCCGAGACACCGGCTGCCGCCAGTGCATAGTGGGCTTGCCCGAAGACGCTCATTCGAGAGATGTCCGGCGCAAACCGTTTAAGGGTTTCGAGTTCCAGTTTTCCCTGGGTCGCCAGTGCAGCAAGGATCACGGCGCGGATACTCGACGCATTCAGCTCGCTGTCTGTGCCTTCCGCTGGTGATGAGCGGAGCACTTTGTCCAGATAGGCATGTAACCGCTGCTCGACGGACGAGGGTATGGCGTAACCGCCCTCTCTCAGCCAACCGAAAGCGAGCGCGGTATAGGCACTCAAAAATGAATCCTCATACTCCGCTCGCGGAAGGTAATACGTCATACCACCGCTCGGACCCTGAAAAGCCGCGGCATCAGCGAGAGTCCGCTCTACCAGCTTACCGGCGTCCGGCCAGGCAGCACTCGGCGGCAAATGTGCTTGCAGCGCTTCAAACTGAGCGGCACCGACCGCTTTCGTCAGTTTTTGCTCCCAGCATTCATACGGATACTCGCGGAGATACGCCAGCGCGCCCTCGAGATTGCCGATAACTGTTGGACTGACCGTCAAGCTAAGCTCGGCGTGGGAAACCTCGCGGTCAGGCACGCGAACGTCAATCGCGACGGCTTCGCCCACCGTTGTTCCGTACTCGGCCGCAACCTGTTTCGTCGCACGCTGCAACACCGGTAGCTGAACCTCTATGGCATCCGAATCGGTTTCATCACCCGCCGTCACTTTGAAGCGAATGCTTCCTTCGGCATTTGCTCGAAGGGGCACCCGAACGGTCTCGCGAACAAACGGCTCCAGTTCCCGCTCCTCCACCACCGGCGGCACGGGTTCAGCAGCTCCTGAGACTTCTACACGAACGTCGACTTTGCGCGTCTGCGTGGTGCGGTTGAGAAGTGAGAATCCTGCCTGAACCGAATCTCCTACCGCTACTTGGTTCGGCACCACCGGCCGAATCTCGGTTGACTGATTGACGGCAAAACGAGTCTCGCCCAGCCCCATTCGATCTTCCTTGGTGACCGCTAGTGCCAGCACTCGCCATCCGGTCAGATTATCAGGGAGCGGGAATTCAGCCGTAGCCCTTCCATGTTCGTCGCCCGCCAGTGAAGGGTTCCAGTAGCTCACGAACTTGAACAGCGAACGCATCTTTTGACCGAAACTGTCTCCGGCACCTCCCGGACTCGCTCCTTTCTTCTCGAACTTGATTCTGCCGACAAGCTGTCGAATCAGATTGTAATTGAGCACGTCGAGCGCATCCAGTGCGTGAAAGCCGAGATAGGGATCAAAATATCGAGTACTGTTCGCAATTAAATCCAAGACCGCTTCATCCAGCACTGCAATCGCATACTCCACCGGGGGAGTTTCGCCCGATGCTGTCTGCGCGGTGAGTTCAAGGCGAACTGTGTCTCGGGGTTTATACCTCGCTCGGTCGGCACGCGCCGTGATCGTGAGCCTCTTTGCCTTGTCTTCGATTGGCACCTCCACATACCCCATCTTGAACGCGGGCTTACCGAGATCAACGCCGTTCTCGTCGATCGGCTTCTCCATACGCGGCGACATGACCACGACGGAGAGGTAAAAGCCCGGAAGATCGTCTTCTTGGATCGGCAGCTCGAGAATCGGCGCATTGCCTTCCAGGACCTGCGTCCAATGCCGAATAATCCCGTAGCGTTCAATCGTCACGAGCGCTTGGCTACCGGGATAGGGATTGCGGATCAGCGCCTTGACGGTGTCACCCACCTTATACCGCTTGCGATCAAGCGTAATCTCGAGGCGGTTATCGTCCCCTGTCTCCCAGAGGAACTCCCCCTTCCCCGTCGCCCAACGCGTGATAGTGCTGGAATGGTGCCTACCTTTCGTATCTTGGACGGTTGCAGTAAGCCGATACGACCCCGGCCGCTGGGGTGTAAACTCGCAGCTCCTCGGAGCATCGCCGGAAAGCTGGGAACATTCGGCGACCGGAATCCATTCGTGTTCATAGCGGGTCAGGTAAGCATTGCCTGCCCCTTTGACGCGCGCCGCCTTCACCTCATCATATTGAATAGTGATCGTGACGAGCGTGCCCACCGCAGTGCGACCGAGCTCGTCGACCACTACTGACTGCACAGCAGTCGGTGTCCCTTGCTCGAGTACCCAGCCGTCATGAAACACGCCGGCGTACCGGTCTCTGCCGGCAAGCGTCGACACTGCGCGATTCGCTACAGACTTTCCTCGATCGTCATTCACCGCGCTTTCAACTCGGAGCTCACCGTACACGAGCGGAAGTTCCCCAAGCTCGTACCGGGTTTTGGCATCACCGTTTGCATCCAGCTTCTTTACCTCGGTATGAAGCACGGCATTCTCCCGTTTGTCGCTCGTATCGAAGTAAAACTGCTGAAGCGCCGGGTCGTCCGCTTCAAGAGCGCTTGGCCCTGCACCAAACGTCACGCGGCTTTCTGCGAACGCGAAGGGGCCTCCGGCGTGGAGGCGAGCTTCGGTGACAACTTCCACTGCATCTCCTGAACGGTAGAGCTGATGATCGAGTCGCGTATCCACCTTGAAAGGAGACGGGGTGAAGTCGCTGACCAGCACCTGCATCGGTGCAAACGACTCCTTTACGAAGTCGGGGGTCAGGACAAAACGATACCAACCGACTGCTGCCGACGGCGGCAGCTTGATACCGCCATGCAAACTTCCAAATTCGTTGAGTCGGAGCTCTTCTTCGGCAAAAACGGTCTGTCCCAACGGATCGATGACTTTTAGTCCGTAGTGTTCGGTCGGCGCGGCTACGAAGGTTTTGTCATTCTGATTCCGGACGTAGATCTTGTAGTCAATGGTATCGCCCGCCTTGTAAATACCCTGAGGGGTCATCCCCCAGGTTTTCAGGTGGCCGAATTCCGGCTTCGTATCAACAGAGATATACGAACCGCCGGAGCCGCTCGGCCACTCGTAGAAATCGTAGACAAGGGGCACATACGCCATGTCGTCGCCCTGTCGGACCTGGACCACCAGATGCGGGCGTTCGTTCGATGCCCAAATTTGGTCTCCCTGGGCCCTAAGCGTCGGATCGATCTTGTCCACGCCGGGCAGTAACGCTACGCCTGTCGGACCTGTGTTTGCCTTCGCCCTGCTCTGCGTAGCCTCGGTAAGTCCACCGAACGATGGAAAAACTGTCACCTCAGCATTCGGCACGGGACTGCCGTCGGCGAGCCGTGTCACCCAAACAATGCTGGAAAAGTGTCCCAGTTTGACATGCACGTGTAACGGCGTGACTTCCGCAAAAAGACGCTGCGCACCGATCTTATTATCGACACCGACAGACCCCTCGATAACGCCGGAGCGTCCCTCAAGCAGCTCTCGCACACCCAGCGGATGGTGATATGAAATATTGGGGGCGTGGTAGAGCTGTCGATTGGCGGTTTGGCTAAGAACAAGCCCCTGCGTTGTCAGCTTGTTGAACGATAGAAATAGTTGCTCCAGGTTTTGCACGGTCGCCGGCACATCGGTGTCAACTGACTGCTCGAGCACTGCCGTCGAGTTCAGCAGTACCAGTCGCGACCGCCGGTTATCAGTTCGCAGCTCAAACTCGAACGGTTGATCAAGGGTCCGACCGAACTCGTCGCGAATCGCCTCTCCGCGAAGCGCGTAGGTGGTCGCCGCTTTTAGCCCCATCGGTAGGGAGACTTCGAACTCGGAGGTGCCGGAAGAATCATACGATAACCTAGAGTACGAATAGACATAGTCCCAAGGGTCAAAGTCCGTTCTACCTCCGGCAAGATCAGGCTCTGCCTGTAATCCGCTCTTTAGCTCCTCCTTCACAACTGGAGCGGAAAACAACAGTGACACAGGAACCTGAGGATCGCAGAGCTTCACTTGGGGCGCCGCGTTATCCGCCATGACTCGCAAATACTCGTCATTGGTCGCGTAACAGCTCATACCAAGGAAACGAAACGGACCGAACGTCTTCTGCGTCGCGAGCACGCGGTCCTCGTCAGAGGCCAAGGGCCCCACCGCTGAGACAACCCCCGGTTCGACCTTTAGATACACGTCGCGATCGGGCGGCAGATCGGTAGAAGGGGCAACGACGAACCCCATGCCCTCGTAATGAGGAAGCTCGGTCACCGTCACCGGAACTCGCTCTCGACCTAACGGCTTGAGGTAGACATGGTCTTGCACCGACTGTGGCTGCACCGGTTGATTAAACACAACGGCTTGAACCGGGCGTGTCGGCGACTCCCAGCGCTGAAAGAGGATACTTTCGACAACCGGACGCTGCGTGCTGAATCGGTGCACGACCGGGGAGGCAAGCCGCTTACCACTCATGGTAGCAGTGGCCCCACCCACAGCGACTACGTCAGAAGAGACCTGAACCTCGTAGGTCGTCGCCGCTTTCAGCTTGTTTGCTTCTGTCAGCTCACACGCAAGCGTGCTGGTATTCAGCCAACGCCAGCCACAGCCGGGATTGGGAGTGATACGAACCGGAACTTCATTCGCCTCCCGCTCCATCCGTCCCAGCGGAACTACGGGTTGATTGAATTCGAGGACAATCTGCCGCGTCGGCTCGACCTCGAGCCCGTCCGGGGTTATTCGCAACAGCTCCAGCGGCCGCTCGGCCAAGTCCTGCGCCTGTACGGTGACAGCGCCAATAAGAATCGCAACAAGTGCAGTAATAGAGCGGCGTACCATGTGCGGACAAGGCCTCTGACAGAGCGTAAGGAAAGATGGAAAGACAGTCTCGCCTATTTCAAACTTGCTGACCAGTGGACTCTGGGCTTCGACTTTAGAAAATTCCTCAAGAACGATGGTAGGTTCGTATACCACCTACCCCGACCCGAGAGGGGCAACAGACTCTACTTTGACTCCAACGGCCAATGCGCGCGTCCCGCCGAATCAAGTGGAGGAGTCCCGAAAGCGGCCAACTGCTCGAGATGGAACAAGGCAGCTTCCACCGCATCGGATCCTTCAGCAAGGGCGCAAAGGATCGCTCGGGCCTCGTCTAGGCGACCAAAGTCGAGTTGCTGAACTCCATCGGCAAGTCTTCGGAACGAACCTAGAGCACCGGCTGGTGCTACGGTCAGAATGCCGGTCGACTCGGCTTTTCCCTTGACCGCCACCCGACCGAGCGGCACGAGCTGCTCAGGCGGATTGGTTAACGCGTCGGCGCAGGCCTCACTAAGCATCAAGGTCGTACCGAACAGCTTGTTCACTCCCTCGAGCCGCGCCGCCGTGTTTACGGTATCGCCGATCGCCGTGTAGTCGATAAACAGTTCGGAACCGATGTTTCCGACTAGAGCCTCTCCCGTATGCAGCCCGATACGAAGCAGCAGCTCAGGAATCCCGCGGACACGACGCTCTTCATTTTGCTTAGCGACTCGCGCGAGCATGTCGCGCGCAGCGCTCAGTGCCAAGTCAGCATGGTTCGGCTGTTCCTGGGGCGCCCCCCAGAAGGCCATGATGCCGTCTCCCAAATACTTATCCAGTGTCCCTTCGTTAGCGAAAATCGCTTCGGCCATCTCCCGTAGATGGCCTTGCAGCAACTGCACAACCTCTTCCGGAGAGAAACGCTCCGACAGAGTGGTAAAGCCGGCGACATCGGCAAATAACACTGTCAGGACCTTTCGCTCACCACCAAGTGCAATCTTCCCGCCACCGGCCAGTACGTGCTCGGCCACACGTGCCGGAAGATAATGGAAGAGTTGGGCACGAGTCAGTAACCGCTCATCTCGCTCCCGAAAATACTTCACGAGCAGACCCCCGACATAGAGACAGACACAGAGTGACAACGGGAGCACGTTCGGAACCAGTATTCCCTCAGCGAACGCTACTAGGGAGCCGAGTTCCCACGTCAGCGCGCTTCCCGCCGCGAACAAGAGACCAGAACCGGCGCGGTTGAAATACACCGCCCCGCGACACTGTAGGACCAGCCAAAACAGGAGTAGCAGCGGCACCGGCCAGCCGAGTAGCAGGGAGGGAACCACTCCAGCTCGGAGGGCCAAATACTGTTGCGCGTGTATTTCTACCCCCGGCATCGGACCTACAGGGGTAAAATAGACGTCAGCAGCTTGCTCGGGAGTAATGGACGCGCTGGGCGTGCTACCGATGAATATCGTCCGTCCGGCAATCGCCTCTCGATGGGCCTCCAGCAGAAGCCGATCGTAGGCCTCGAAGTAAGAAACGGCAGGCACCGAGCCCGCCGGTCCTGCGTAGTGAAGCAGTCCTACCGTCGGAGCGATGCCATCCACGGCTGCGAGCGACACCGCCGGACTTTGCAGTGTCGGCTCTTCATATTCCAGCTCGAGGCCGAGATGGTAGAAAAGTGCTTCGAGTGATGTACGCGGTAAGGTCCGCGCCCCCGGCGTCCAGCGAATGAAACCGTCGATATCTACAGGCAGCCCGCTGTTGGCTGGGCGGGCACCCGCGTTCTCGAGCACCGGCAGCAGCGGCGTTACCGCCTGAGCGGTTTCTTCCGCCGCCAGAAAAACCGGGCCGCGTGCTACCGCGTCGGCAAATGCCTGATCATCCTCACTACCGAACCCCGAAGGCAAATCGAACAGGATGTCGATGAAGATTTGTTTTGCACCCAGCTCGAGGAGATTCCGCACTACCTGGGCGTGCACGCTTCGCGGATACGGCCACTGCAACCCCTCCATCTGCTCAGCCATGACGTCGAATGAAACGTCATCTAGCGCCACCACCACCGCTTCCGGCGGCACGTCCCCAGCTCCAGCCCGCCCTTCCAGCATCTCCCCTTGCAACACTTCGTAGTGCAGATCGAGAATCGTCCGCTCGAGCCGAATGCCGAACGGCGACAGCGCAAGCGCAAACGCCACGCCGGCACCAAGCAAGAGTGAAAACAGCGCTTGAGAGTCGCGTCGGATCTCGCGCTCCATCGGCTAGCGACCCAGATACCAGACGAAGTTGAATCGTAAGGCATAGTTGTCATCGCTGTCGAACGGAGCCGCAAGATTGAGACGAATCCGCTCGTCGAATGGGTACCCTTCAAGAGCCGGCGTAAACACGAACACGGTGTCATCGGCCGGGGAGTCTCCTTCCTCATCGAAGGTAATGACCCCCGCGCTGAACTTCAGCCCCATGCCCCAGGAAAAGAAGTGGGCAACCGATGCGTCAAACCCATGCCTCTCGGTATCAGTCGGAAAATCGAAAAAGTCCGTGCGATACGTGAGACCGAAGGAAGTCTGCGGGTTCAGCAGGGCTTCAAGATAGAGCCGCCCTCGCAGGGCATCGTTGGAGACTTCCTCCGTGGAGTCGAAACCGGTATCCGCAAGGGATTCCGTCTCTTGCCGGTCATACTCAGCTTCAGCCCCTAGAAACAGCATTGCTTCGTCGAGGTACATGTCCCATCCAAGAGCGACTGTTTCGTACTCGAGGTTGAAAAGCTGCTCTTCGGTATAGGGCTCGATCAGCGTCAGTCGCTGGAAAGGAAAGCCGGCCAAAAGGGTTTGCTGTAGGCGTTCGCTTCGATCCCCGGCGAGGTTGTTAATGTAGGCACCTCGCAGATACATGTTCTCTCGTGCCCGCCACGAGATTCCAGCCGAAGGGCCAACCGTTGTCTTCGTGGATTCTCCTCCCGCATCGTAGCCGAATCGCGCATGGTCGATATTGAGTGCCGCAACCGCAACGATGTTTTCAATACCCGTATACTGGTCGAGGAAGAAGTAGCTCTGTAGCTCCGAGCCGCGGTCGCCGACGCGGTCCTGCTCCTCCGGGCCGCTACTGGTCATCCGCAAGTCGGCATTTTGATCGTAGTAGCGCCCACCCAGTTGCAGAAAGTGGCCGCCAAAGCGCTTCCAGATCGCCGTCTGCGCGATCCAGAACTCGCTGTCCGCTCGTTCCTGGAGCATGCTGGACGGCCTCGGAGCATCAAGCGCAGTGACGAGCGTGTCCGTGTCGGTCTCATCCCGGTGGTAGGAAACGTGCACAAGACCGTCGAGTCCGGGAGCGGCTTTAAGATGGGAGCCGAAGTCCAGGTCGAGGTTGCCGAATTCTGTCTCTCCGTCGGAGTCGGTGAGTAGCGTCGAGTTTCCGAGAATGTTCCGGGGATCGTTCGCTCGTGCTACGCTGTCGCTGTCTCCATCTCGCGTTTGGTACCGTGCCTCCCCGAACATCGAGAGCGCTTCGCTGAGGCGTGACTTGAGGAATCCTCGATACGTCAGTTCAAGATCATCCGTCTCCGTATTCACTGTTTCCAACCCGCCTTCCATTCGGCCCGCCCTTAGCTCGGTGCGCTCCGCGGCGACATCTACTCCACCGACGTCTAGGGATAGCGCCGTCGGGTGGTCGAATTCCGCCGCCACCAGCACGTTGCCGGATCCTGTGGTGGATTCCGTAGTTTCTTCGTCGCTGTGTTGAATCCGACCGCGAAGACTGGTGTCGATGCCGGGTCGGTCGAAGACCGGCACATACGGGGTCAGCACGTCCTCGTCCAGCACGACTGCGGTACGAGTGGGCGGCATGAACATATTGTTGAGCAGACGCTCGGAGGCCGACGCCTGCTCATAGCCTCGCGGATCGAAACGCAAGGCGAAAAACAGTCTGCGATGGGCTCCGGCATTGGTCGGGTCCAGCTCCAGCGCGCGTGCAGCTTCTTGAGTGGCCGAGTGATCGAAGCCTAGTTCGTTGAAGACCTGAGCCAAGTTACTGGTCAGAACGCTCTGGTCCTGATCGAGAAGATAGCGCGAACGAAATACCGCACGGTTGTCATTGCGCTTCCGCGCCTCAAGCAATTGAGTGAGGGCTCTCCCCGGCTGATATTCCGACTGCTGGTAAATGGCTTCATACAGGTAAGGCGTCGGGTCTTTCGGATCGAGTCGCTTTGCACGGGCAAGAGCTTTCAGCCCGTCCTCCGGCCGGTTGAGTGCGAAGTATGCTTTCGCCAGGTAGGACTGATAGGCGGAGACTTGCGGAGCGACAAGGGTTGCACGGACAAAAGCGTCAAGCGCCTCTGCCTCTCTGCTCTGCTGAAAGAGGGCGATACCCAACCCGATCAGGGCGTCCGGTGATTCGGCATCGGCAGCGAGAGCTTGCTCGAACGCACTGAGGGCTTCCTCCTCCGCACTTCGTCTAAGCGCCAAGTAGCCCTTCAGCGTCTGCTTCTGCTCGACCAGCGGAGCATCGTGCGGAACTTGCGCCAAGAGTTCCTCTGCGCGGCCGTAGCGCTCAAGCTCCAGGGCGATGCGGGCCGCAGTCAGTAACGCGGCATCGAATTGTGGCGCCAAGGCCACTGCGCGTTCCGCAGCTTCGGAGGCTTGCTCGAGGTCAAGTTGCGCCTTTAAACAGTAAGCCCGGACCACCCACGCAACTGCAGAATTCCCATCGCGCCCGAGGGCCGCAGTGGAGAGCTTGTCTGCTCGTTCGAGGTCATTCCTCACCAGCGCCATCAACGCCAGATGTGCGGTCGGCAGCGCCCAACCGGGGTCAATCAGCCCCGCTCGTCGAAATCGCTTAGTTGCTTCATCATCCTGTCCGGAGACCATCGCCAGGAAGCCTGCGGCTGCCTGCCATTGAGCATTTTCCTTTGCAGGCGCCGGTCCCAGCGCTCGATTCGCTTCTGCCAGTTCGGAGCGATAGAAGTTCGCCACCATTTCCCGAATCCTCGGCTCCAACACCGGACCGGCCCGTCGATAGTCCGCCTCATCCCAGAGCCCAAAATATGAGAGCGTCCAGTTGACGGCGTTCGGGGGCGTAAGATAGGCGAGTTTTACCGGTGCCTTTCCGGGCTCGATCAAGGCTAGCTCATTCGATGCAAGCTCAATCTTGCCGAGCGAATTCTCGACCGACACACTACCCTCGAGCACGCCAACGGTGGTGGTGCCATCCGGCGCCACTTCCATGTACCATTCGGTGCCGCGTATTGCGGCTGTCGCGGTGGGCGTCTGCACTCGAAACGGAGTGGGTCGGCGCTGTCCGCGTAGCCACACTTTCCCGGCTTTGAGCTGCCCGGCGGCCCCGGAGGCATCGAGACCGCGATAAAGAAACGTCGTCGCCTCCGCCATCTTTAACAGCATATGGTTCGGCAGCAGCACCGACATTCGGCCATAGGCGTCGGTTTGGAGCGTATCTCCTGCTTCGACTATCCGACTTACCGTGGCCGGCTCAGGAACCGTGCTCGCCTGATGTTGAACCTGCGCAGCCGGCCTGACGGAGACCACTTTCGCCTGTTCGGCAAAGCAAAGGCTCGGAGTGAGAAGAACTAAAAGTGCCGCAATCGGCTGGCATCGTCGCATCGTGCACCATGATTCGAAGTTGGTCGGCTACGGCTACTTCGAGGATTAGGATCCCATTGCGACACGGAAGGTTGCAGAAAGGCCGTCGGCTCGAGCAGTTCAGCATCGCCTAATCACTGAACGAACTCAGGCACATCAGGGCTTCCACCTTCCCGACGATGAATTTCACACCCACATCCGCGGCAATCCGGCGCGGTCCGCTGCTCAGTATTGGGTGTCCAAAACTTGATCCCAGGGCTTCCACCGTCCCGTCGATGAATTTCGCACCCACTCCCGCGGCAATCCAGCGCGCTCCGCCGCTGAGTAATGGGTGTCGAAAACTTGATCCCGCTAATTCGCTCTATTCACAGCTTGATCGAGATCCACAGTATGTCCACAGCTTGAGCTCGCGCAGCTTGGCGCAGCTCCTCTGTATTGGGTGTCCTCGACCAGTTCTCCTCGACCAGTTCTCGACTAGTTGGGTGTCCTCGACTTGCTCTTCTCGACTTGCTCTCGTCAGTATTGGGTGTCCTCGACTTGCCCTTCTCGACTTGCCCTCCCCGCGGCATTGACTCACTGTAGAATTTCCTTGATTATCCTGCGCCGCAGAAATCCGGCGGTTTTTGCGACGACAGCATGGAGAGCACATGAGCGAGCAGCGAGTCATTCGAGTCGGCCTAGTCCAGATGGCGATGGATCCCGATGCGCAAGTGAACAGAGACCGAGCGGTAGCACTAGTCGCGGAGGCCGCCGGACAAGGCGCGCAGGTAATTTGCCTACCGGAGCTGTTTACGACCCCTTATTTTCCTGTTGTGCGTGATGCGAAGTCCCCGGGGGAGACAATTCCCGGACCGACATCGCGCCTGCTCGCGGAGACCGCCCGCAAGCACGGTGTGGTCTTGGTGGGTGGCTCAATCTACGAACGTGACGGCGATCGCTTCTACAACACTGCGCTGATCTTCGACGACCGTGGAGAGCTGGTTGGAAAGTACCGTAAGATTCACATTCCGCAAGACGAGTGTTTCTTCGAGAAGGATTATTTCACACCCGGCGACCTTGGCTACCTGGTGACAAAGACCCGCTTCGGTTCGATCGGCGTGCTCATCTGCTACGATCAGTGGTATCCGGAAGCTGCTCGAATGAACGCACTGCTGGGTGCGAATATGGTCTTCTATCCGACTGCCATCGGAACCGTTGCCCATTTGGGAGAGAAAGAAGGCCCTTGGCAGGAAGCTTGGGAAAATGTCCAACGCGGGCATGCGATAGCGAACGGCATGGTTGTCGCCGCAGCCAACCGCGTCGGCATCGAGGGCGACACGACGTTTTGGGGCGGCTCGTTCATTTGCGATGCCTTCGGCCAGACCAAAATCCGTGCGGGTGCAGAGGAAGGAGTCATCGTGCAGGACGTCGACCTCGACCATGGCGAGGTGGTCCGTGAAGGATGGGGCTTTCTGCGCAACCGCCGCCCCGATTCATACAACCAAATCACAGAGTAACCATGGCAACGCAAACACCGACTACCTTCCGGATGCCGGCGGAATGGGAACCCCATGACGCAACCTGGATCGCATGGCCTCATGAGGAGACCGACTTTCCGGGGAAACTGGCGGCAATCGATTGGGTGTATGTCGAGATCGTCCGACTGCTTCGCGAGTGTGAGCAGGTCGAAGTGCTTTGTCATACTGATGCCGTGCTGCAGCGAGCGAGAGAGTGTCTCGAAATCAGCCACGTACCCCTGGACGGCGTGCGCTTTCACCGCGCACCGACCGATCGGTCTTGGCTGCGCGACTCGGTTCCGACCGGTGTGCTCGACAAGGACGGCGCACTTTGCTGGATCGGATGGCAGTTCAATGCCTGGGCAAAATACGACAACTTCGAACAGGATGCCTTGGTGCCCGAGGTCGTTGCAGGAGTGACTCAACGCCCCCTCCTGCGGGCGAAACGGCCTGATGGAGCATCGCTCGTGTTGGAAGGCGGTGCAATTGAAACCGACGGACAAGGCACGCTTATTGTCACTGAAGAATGCCTTCTCTCGGAGGTCCAACAGCGCAATCCGGGGCTGACTAGGGAGGACTACGAACGGCTTTTCAATCACTACCTAGGCATCCAAAAGACTATCTGGCTCTCTGCCGGATGCGCCGGAGACGATACTCACGGGCATATTGACGATATTTGCCGCTTCATTGCCCCCGGCACCGTGGTGCTCTGCGTCGACAATGATGCAACGAGTGATAACTATGCCTCATCTCAGGAAAACTTAGCTCGCCTGACCGGCGCAACCGATGCCGCGGGTCGTCCGCTGAAGGTTGTGGAACTCCCCTACCCCGAGGCACTTTCCTACGGCGTCGATCGCCTTCCGGCAAGTTATGCCAACTTCTACTTCGCGAACGGACGACTTCTCGTTCCGACGTTCAACGACCGTCGAGATGCCGAAGTGCTCACTCTGCTGCAGAAGCTCGTCCCCAACCGGGAAGTTCGCGGGGTCTACGCGCGGGACCTGGTGCTGGGACAGGGCACGCTCCATTGCCTTACTCAGCAACAACCGAGTGTTCAATCGGGTCGGTAGGTCATCCTTATCGCAAGGTAGGTACGGGGTGCTCTACCCCGCAATAATTACGAGACTCTCGGAATGGCGACGGGTACAAAAATTGACCCAAATCCCTTGTTTCCGGCCCGCACTGATTCGGACTTCCCCGCATAGTTAAAGTTCTCAGACGCTTATTCCGACGTAGAAAGTGGCTGCCAATAATTGTCACCTTGGCACAAATTGTGCTGTGAGCTGCCGCTGGATGGTTGTATCTCGGGGATTCTCGGAGCCCCGACCGCCTGGCGAACAGCACCGCCGAACAAAGCGCTTGAAGGATAGCGGGGTAAGGGTTTTACATGTCGTCACGCATCGGAGAACTTCTTCTCCAGCAGGGCATTATTGACGAGCAACAGCTCGAACAGGCTAAGCAATTGGCGCAAGCCAATGGCGGCATCGTTTCCAGCGCCATCGTCAAGATGGGCCTGATCAACGAGCTTGACCTCGTCAGTTTGCTCAGCCAGCAGTACAACTTGCCTGTGGTTCAGCTTGAAGGGCAGCAGGTCGAGCACCAGGTGCTGTCGCTCATCCCGCACCACCTTGCAGTCAAACATGCCCTTTTGCCGCTCGAGCTGAACGGGAGCACGCTTACCGTCGCGATGGTCGATCCGTCGAATATCATCGCACTCAACGATATCAAGTTTATCACAGGCTACGACATTCGCGTCGTTCTCGGCTCCGAAAGCGAAGTCAAGGGCTGCATCGAAAAGCTCTATGAGAGCGACGTATCGTACGACGAGATCTTCGATGACTTTGCAGACGACAACGTCGAAGTGCTTTCCGCCGACGACGACGTCGACCTGGATACCTTGGAGCGTCAAACCGAGGATGCGCCGGTCGTCAAACTGGTAAACGCGATTCTCACCGACGCAATCAAGAAGAACGCTTCGGATATTCACATCGAACCGTATGAAAAGTCCTTTCGCGTTCGGTTCCGAATCGACGGCGTGCTGTATGAGATCATGAAGCCGCCGTATAAGCTTAAAAATGCCATCATCTCTCGTTTGAAGATTATGGCGGATCTCGACATTGCGGAACGCCGCTTGCCGCAAGATGGACGTATCAAGCTGAAACTCGGTAACCGCCGAGAAATGGACTTCCGAGTGAGCGTCTTGCCCGGACTGTTCGGCGAGAAAGTCGTGCTGCGACTGCTCGACAAGGCGAATCTCCAGACCGACATGACTCGCTTGGGCTTTTTCGAAGATCAGCTCAAGCACTTCATGGAAGCCATCGAGCGGCCCTACGGTATGGTGCTGGTTACGGGACCGACCGGTTCCGGTAAAACCACCACGCTGTATTCCGCCCTGGCCGAGCTCAACAAGAACACGGTCAACATCTCCACAGCTGAAGATCCGGTGGAGTTCAACTTGTTCGGTATTAACCAAGTCCAGATGCACGAGGATATCGGACTGAACTTTGCGGCAGCCCTACGGTCGTTTCTCCGCCAAGACCCCGACATCATCATGGTCGGAGAGATTCGCGACTATGAAACCGCTGAAATTGCAATTAAAGCGTCTCTAACCGGTCACTTGGTGCTTTCGACCCTCCACACCAACGATGCCCCGTCGACAATTAACCGCCTACTCAACATGGGGATCGAACCATTTCTGGTCGCATCGTCGATAAACATTGTGGTGGCACAGCGCCTCGCCCGACGTATTTGCGAACACTGCCGCGACCGCCTCGACGTGAGCCCCGATGCATTGGTCGATGTCGGGGTCCCGGCAGCTGAAGCGAAGCACATCGAGGTCTTCTACGGCACGGGATGCCCTAAATGCAGCGGCACCGGCTACAAGGGCCGAGTGGCGCTCTACGAATGCATGCCGATGGGGGAAGAGCTCCGCGATTTCATCTTGAATGGGGCGTCAGCGGCAGAGATCAAACGTGAGGCGATTCGCCAGGGGATGAAAACCCTGCGGATGTCCGGCATCGAGCACATGAAAGCAGGGCTCACGACGATTGAGGAAGTGCTGCGCACCACCGCGCACGATTAGTAGTTGCGGCAGGTAGCCGCCACAGGAGAAGTAGTTATGCCTGTCTATGTCTGGGAAGGAAAAGCGGCCAACGGCAAGCGTGTTCGCGGGGAAATGGAGGCGCCGTCCCCGCAACAGGTCTTCAATGCTCTCCGCAGTCAACGCATTTCACCAAACGTCAAAAAGATTCGCGCAAAGGGTAGCGGTCTCGACAAAGAGATCAAGGTGCCGGGGTTCGGTCCCAAAGCGAAAACAAAGGACGTGGTCGTCTTCACCCGTCAGTTCGCAACCATGATTGACGCCGGTTTGCCCATCGTGCAGGGCCTTGATGTGCTTGGGCGGCAGCATGAAAACCCGGCAATGAAGAAATGTCTTATTGCGGTAAAGGAGAAGGTAGAGACCGGCGGAACCTTAGCCGAAGGACTTTCTGAGCACACGCGAATCTTCGACGACCTCTACGTGAACATGGTCGCTGCCGGGGAAACCGGCGGTATCCTCGACATTATTCTTGAACGCCTGGCTGCGTATCTCGAAAAAATGGATGTGCTGAAGCGGCAGGTGAAAACGGCGATGATCTATCCGGCTGTGGTCGTCGGTGCTGCCGTTATTGTGACCGCCATCTTGCTCATTTTCGTGATACCGACCTTTGCGGACATGTTCGCCGATTTCGGCGCGGCGCTACCGGCTCCGACACGGCTTGTCCTCAACATATCCGACTTTGTCGTTGCCTACTATCCGGTGATCTTCCTCAGCGCGGTCGGTTCGATTTGGATGTTCAAACGGTATGCGAAAACAGAACGCGGTAAGGAAGTCCTCCACCCGCTGTTCCTCAAAGTGCCGATCTTCGGTGAAATCATCCGCAAGGTGGCTGTTGCTCGCTTTACCCGCACCCTGGGCACGATGCTCAGCTCCGGTGTCCCCATCCTTGATGCTCTCGCGATCTGCGGCAGAACTGCCGGCAACAAAGTGGTGGAGAAGGAAGTCAACGGAGTCCGCGTGAGCATCAGTGAAGGCAAATCGATTGCCGAGCCGCTCTATAACTCCCAGATCTTTCCGCCGATGGTGGTCCAGATGATCAGCGTCGGCGAAACGACCGGTGCCCTCGACGCGATGCTCAGCAAAGTCGCAGATTTCTATGAGAGCGAAGTTGAAAACGCCGTCACCGCGATGAAGCAGCTAATCGAACCGCTAATGATCCTGTTTCTCGGCACCTTGGTCGGGGGATTGGTCGTAGCGATGTACCTCCCGATCTTCAAACTGGGATCGGTTATCTAGTGCAACGCGGCAGCGAAGGTAGACGGAGCGGAGATCAGCGTCGATGTATGATTGGTTTTACGGACCCCGCGAAGAGCCGTAGGTTGTAACGAAACGTATGCACGAGCAAGACGTACCATGCGATGAAAGCGCACTTTCCAGCTTTTCGCGAGCAGCACGATCGTTGCTTGCAGGAAAAACGGTTCGCGACTTTCTTTTATCGACGCCGGATCATCAGGACCCGGAGCAGCTTCGAGAAACGCTCAGCAAGCTTGTCCTGGTTCGGGTCATCATCCTTTCCGGATTGCTTAGCACGCATGCGTGGGTCTGGCTTGTCGCAGGCGGTAAACAAAGTTCAACGTGGCTGTTCTCCGTTATCGGACTTACCTATGCCGTCTCGGCTGCAAATGCGTTGTGGCTCCGAAAGACCTCGCACATCCAACGGGTGGGCTACCTGCAGTTAGTCGTCGACGTCATTCTGTCTACCCTGGCAATTTACGTTACCAGCTCCTTGGTAAGTATTTCGCTGTACCTGCTGATCATCGTCGCTGCAGCGCTGATGTTCAGCCGCCACGGCGCGGTTATCATCGCCGCGCTTTCGGGCTTATGCTATGCCGCGCTTGCCTCAGGGCTACTTCCGCCGATTGGCGGCAAGAGCTTCTCGGCGGCTCCACAAGACATTCTCGGCGTGTACATCGCGCTTGTCGGCATCGCCGTCATGAGCGGCTACTTTGCAAAGCAGTTAGAGCTTGTAAATTCCATCGCCAATGCGAAGGCACGCGATCTCACCGAGCTGACAAAACAGCAATCCCAACTGTTCAACGACGTCTCTGACGGCATCATTACCGTGGACCTCACCGCCACGATCACCAGTATCAACGAGGCAGCGCGAGCAATTATGGGCCTCGCCGCACTTGATGTAAGCCATTTCGTCGGCAAGCCGCTCAAGTCGATTGCAAAAGACTTCGAGCTTCAGGAACTGAACGAACTCTTTCAGAAAGAAGAAACCGGACACATGCCGGAGGAGCTGACCCTTGCCCAAGGCGAACAGGAAAAGCACTTGAGTTATTCGGTCAAGTCTCTCACTGACAGCGAAGGCAGCCGGATTGGCCGAATGCTGATCTTCAACGATGTCAGTCAGGTCAAAAGCATGAAGCATCGGCTCGATATGCACGAGCGGATGACAAAGCTCCTGGCAGAAACGAACGAAGATCCGCGCTCAGCACTTGGCACTGCCGACATTCAAATGATCGGCGAGACGCCGGTAATGCAGCGCGTCTTTTCGCTGGTCCGACGCGTCGCTGCAAGCGAAGCTTCCGTACTGATTACCGGCGAAAGCGGAACCGGAAAGGAACTTGTCGCAAAGGCGATACATACCAACAGC
Source organism: Bdellovibrionales bacterium (assembly GCA_020434415.1). Classification (GTDB taxonomy): domain Bacteria; phylum Bdellovibrionota_C; class UBA2361; order SZUA-149; family SZUA-149; genus JAGRAW01. The sequence goes on along the minus strand of JAGRAW010000005.1, from coordinate 18,304 downwards.
GACCGTGCAGAGCGACCGTTTATCGCAATCAACTGCGGTGCTATTCCGGAGAATTTGATTGAAAGCGAACTCTTCGGCCACAAGAAGGGCGCCTTTACCGGAGCGGTTTCCGACAACCCCGGCCTGTTCAAGGAAGCGAAAGGGGGAACGATCTTTCTCGATGAAGTGGGTGAGCTTCCGCTCCACCTTCAGACAAAGCTCCTTCGCGTCCTGCAGGATCGCACTATTCGGTCGGTCGGCGACACGCGCGATGTCGCAGTCGATGTTCGTATCATTGCAGCGACCAACCGCGAGTTGAAGCGCGAAATTGCCGAGGGCCGCTTCCGCGAAGATCTGTACTATCGCCTGAATGTAGTCAACATCATGCTGCCATCGCTCCGCGATCGAACTGAGGATATACCGCTCCTAGTTCGGCATTTCACGGTGGCTCTCAGTCGAGATAAAGAATCTGTGCCCCAGATCTCTCCGGAAGCCTTGGACCTGCTTTCGAGCTACACGTACCCGGGAAATGTGCGCGAGTTGGAGAACATCATCGAACGCGCATTGGTACTAGGCGGTCACGCCATCCTGCCTGAACATTTGCCGGAGGAAGTGCTTTCAGCGAGTCGCCAGCACCATTCTTCCATCGGGAAGAATGGCGCAGCTACGGCGGAGGAAACAGAAATTGTGCTGCTGCCCGTAAATCTCGAAGCAATTCTTGAGCGGATGGAGAGAGACTACTTGCTCAAGGCACTCGATCAGTCCAACGGTGTGAAGAAACATGCCGCCGAACTGCTCGGTCTGAACTTCCGCTCCTTTCGCTACCGATTGAAGAAATACGGCTTGAGCGACAATTCGGCAGACGAAGTTAGCTAGAAGGCACTCCAGAGCATGCCGAGAGAGGTGCCACCCTTACCCGGAGCTGGTTCATCGGGCTCAGGGATCTAATCTATGGGCGTGCTACCCATCTAGTTCGGGATATAGTCGGGCGGCTTCTTCACCCTGACTTTCTCGCCCGAACGAGACCGAGAAGATTCTCTCAGCACTTCCAGAAAGCTCCAAAGTTGTCGGGTAGCAGTGATGAAAGCGGTGCCGAAGTTTTGATCGGTCCGGATCAGTGCGATCCGGAACGCAAGCGCCTCCCCTGAACGCGCCGGAGAACTCCGGTCCGGCCCAACGCGAGTCCCTTCCCGGCAAACCGCCGCTAACCGTAAGACAAGGCACTGTTACGACCGAGTTTTTCTGCGGGAACTACAGGTGTTACCTGATTCGAACTCGGAGCGGGCCCTCCAGAAAACATCGGCCAAATTGGGGCACTATGACAAAAGAACAGAGCGAGTGACAATTTTTGTCCGCTGTCAGTGCCAATGCCGTTCTTTGTCACTGTGTTTCATCCGCTTCAGCAGTGAAAAAGTCGCGCATCGAAATCAATTTCTCATTCTGCCGGGAGTAAGTCCCTAGAACTACAGCCTACTTTTCGAGGCATTATTTTACCCAATAGCCAGTATTTCGCTCGGTGATCTGGCATCGACTTTGCTTAGGGTTGAGCACATCACGACAGCATCTGCCGTCACCTCTGATGGGCATAAAACGCTGACGGGTTTTTAGCACTTCCTGATAGGCGTCAGGGGGAAATTATACAATCGAATGACGGAGTGTTAACTCGATGAAGAACGAAAAGGGTTTTACGCTGATTGAGCTGCTGGTGGTAATCGCGATTATCGGTATTTTGGCCGCTATCGCTATCCCCCAGTTCGCCGAATACAAGACCCGCGCATTTAACTCCCGTGGACAATCCGACCTGCGAAACGGTCTGACGGCAGAAGAAGCTTATTTCGTGGATAACGAACAGTATGCTTCTTGCGCCGACGCAGTCTGCGGCACCACCCTGCCGGGCTTTACCCTGAGCGATGGTGTTTCCATTACCTTTACTGCTGCCGGCTCGGCGAACGAAGAGTTCTCCGGTGGTGCTTGCCACAGCCGTGGCGATCGCCTCTATCAGTGGGCATCTGACACCAACGTAATGGAAAATGCCTCCAACGGCGGCACTTGCACAGCAACTGCGCCGGGCATTGGTGGATAACTGAAACTACGGAGCAGTCCTTGCGGCTGCTCCGTAACTTTCGCCTGAAGGAAGCTGAAAAGCTTCCTTTTTACTGTACGGACTCTTAACTGCAACAAACGATAGTGAGCATTTCCGTAGCCTTGGAGCATCGAAGACTACGTGGCCCACTCAACTCAACCAAGTCACAATCCAAGTTCTGCAGCGACCCAGCCTCGCTTCGCCAAGATCGCTGTTGCCCTCGCTCTGCTGATTGCCGGAACCGGTTCCATGTACTGGTCCCGTGCTGCGCTCCGAACGGACCAGTCGGCCAGAGAAACGACTGCCTCCCACGAAGCGCCGCTGTACCTACCTGACGTCCAGTACGTAAAGCTCATCACTCTCGGCTTCGATCGCTTCGCCGCCGATATCCTCTGGTTCAACACCTTGAATTATTTCGGCAAACACTTCGCCGGCGACAAAGACTTTCGCTGGCTCGGACACATGTGCGACCTCGTCACCAGCCTGGATCCCGATGCCGAGCATGTCTACGAATTCTGTGCCACGCTGCTTTCTTGGGTCGCCAAGGACCATGAAACCAGCACTCGCATTTTAGGCAAGGCCATCGCGACACGCCCGGAATATTGGCGCTACCGCTATCTCCGTGGATTCAACTACTGGTATTTCATGGAGCGCTTCGATTTGGCGGAGCGTGACTTTTCCAAAGCTGCGAAGCTCCCGGATGCCCCTGCCTTTCTTGCGTCCCTCGCCTCTCGGCTAATGGCTGATCGCGACAATCCCGAGACCGCAATTCGCTTCCTTCAAGATCTGCTCGAGCATACCCAAGACGAGTCGGCTAAAAAGGCCCTTCGAGCAAAGCTGCGCCAAGCCCATATCAGTCGGGAGCTCCGAGTGCTCGAAGAGAAGGTCAAGCAGTTTACCGACCAGACCGGAACACGTCCGACTCGCATCGAACAACTTGTCGAACACAAGTTGCTCCCCGGCATTCCGCTTGACCCGTATAAGAAGCCCTACTTTATCGACCCAGCTACCGGCGCAATACGCACCTCGAGCGGCAAACGGGGTCTTTCGTTTTTCGGCAAAACTGCCGATACCGGTCTTGCGACGAAGGAGCACGATTGATGGCGACGCCTCTTTTAGAACTCCACGATCTAAGCAAATCATTTCGGTCGCACTGGACCTTCCGTTCAATCCCGGCCGTGCAAAACGTCTCGCTACGTGTCGAAGCGGGCGAAGCGTTCGGCTTCCTCGGGCACAATGGTGCTGGAAAAACAACTACGATCAAGTGCATCATCGGGCTCATTCACAAGACGAGCGGTGCAATTCTCTTGAACGGGACACCGCTCACGGGCAGCAGCCAACGCCGCTCCCTGGGCTACCTCCCCGAACATCCCTACTTCTATGACCACCTGACGGTTGAAGAGACTCTCCACTTCTTTGCCGCACTCCACGGCTTTTCCGGCGCGGACAGACGACGGCGAGTAGACGAGGTCCTCGAGATGGTGCATCTGGGTAACCGAAGAAAGAGCAGCGTTCGGGCGCTATCGAAGGGCCTCCAGCAGCGCGTCGGTCTGGCTCAAGCTATCATCAACCGTCCGAAGCTGCTCTTGCTGGATGAACCGTTCTCCGGCCTTGATCCGCTGGGGCGCATTGAAGTTCGAAACCTGGTTCTCACGCTCCGGAAAGAAGGAACGACCATCTTCATGTCGTCGCATATCCTTTCTGACGTGCAAGACATTTGCGATCGCGTTGCGATCATGGCTCGCGGACGCTTACAGACAGAGTTCAAGCTTGCTGATGCGCCGAAGCTCTTCGGTGAAGCGTATGAGCTTACCTTGCACAGCGAATCTCCGTTGTCCGCCATTTGCGAGCAAGCTGATACGGTCAACTTGCAGCACACTGCGCGCGGCGAAGCGATAGTGCTGCGGTTCGAAGACTACCGCACCGCGCAAGAAGCGCTTGCGGCTGCGCATCAGGCTGGTGCACGAATCGTGTCGTTCAAGACTGTGGGTCGAAGTTTAGAGGACATTTTCGTCGCGATCACCCAGGGTGAAGCCGCAATGTCGAATGCGTCGCAGCAGGTTCCTGCAGCAACTAGCGAGGTTGAGCTACGATGAAAGTAAGCGCAATCATGATCAACACGTTTCGCGAAGCTGTGCGAAACAAGATCCTGTATTCGGTAGTGCTCTTTGCAGTGGTACTCGTCGGCATCTCGGCATTTTTCGGCGCCGTCAGTATCGGCAGTCAAGAGAAGGTCATCAAGGACTTCGGTCTCTTTTCACTCTCGTTCTTCGGGGTGATTATCACCATTCTCTCCGGTGTGAGTTTGCTGAACAAGGAGCTGAAGCAGAAAACCATCTACAACATCCTCTCCAAACCCGTGGATCGTTGGCAGTTCATACTCGGAAAGCATCTCGGACTGACGCTCACGGTTTCGTTGCTTGTCGGCCTCATGGGCGTGGGCCTGATAGGCTTCGTCGCCTTTTTCGAGGGGCGGATTGACTTGCTGCTATTCCAGGGGATCTTCTTCGTCATCCTCGAAGTCACGTTGATGGCAGCCGTGGCAATATTCTTTTCCTCGCTTGTGGTAACGACCACGCTCACCGGGATATTTACGCTGGGCACGTACGTCGCAGGACGGTCCATCGCCTACCTTCGCTACTTCATCGAAGCAGGAGACGGTTACAACCCGGCTTTGGCAAAGCTGATTGGCATTCTCGATTGGGTCTTGCCCGATCTGAGTCTGTTCAACGTGCACGACGTGCTGGTGGACGGCGGAAGCGTGACCGGCAATCACGCAGCGTACGCCATCTGCTATTGCGTCAGCTACTCCCTGGTCGCATTGACCCTGGCTGCGATCATCTTCGAGCGGCGGGAACTGAACTGACGCGGCGCTACTGTTCGCGCGCTCAGAGTGCTGAAAAGCTTCTTCAGCAATTCGCTACAGCTTGTTTCGCGTTTTGACCTTTGGGCTACCACTGTCGCCTCGGACGACCATGCTCCCTGCCGGAACGCTCTCCATCAGAAAAACGTTTCCCCCTATGGTGGAACCTTTACCAACCACAGTGTCACCGCCAAGAATCGTGGCGTGCGAGTAAATGACGACGTTGTCTTCGACGGTCGGATGTCGGCGGACATGCTTCACAGGATAGCCGTCCGCATCCAGTTCGAAGCTTCGCGCGCCGAGCGTCACCCCTTGGTACAGCTTCACCCGATTGCCGATTCGCGCTGTCTCCCCGATGACCACGCCAGTCGCGTGGTCGATAAAAAACCCGCGGCCGATGTCCGCTCCGGGATGGATATCGACCCCGGTGCGGGAATGAGTCCACTCGCTCATGACTCTCGGCAAGATTGGCACGTTCAAGCGGTAGAGCTCATGCGCCAGCCGATGCGAGGCGATGGCAAGGATGCCGGGATAGGCCAACTTGATTTCGGCGTAGGTCAACGCCGCCGGATCACCGTCATACGCGGCCTGCACGTCTTCAACGAGCAGCTCTCGAATGGCAGGTAGGGTTTCAAAAAAGCAGGTGACCAAATCCAGGGCCGACGCTTCCACCTTTTCGCACGGTTCCTGGCCTCCTCGAGTCGCAGCTGCTCCTTTCCAACGGAAGGGCAGCGCGCGCTCAACCTCGGCTTCGAGCAGCTCCCAGGCACGATGCAAGCTGTCCGACAGAAGCTCTTGCAGCGGCTTGTCTTCAAGCTCCGGTATTGCTCCCGGAAACAGCGTCGCCAGGAGGAAGCGCTGAGCTTCGACGATGCGCTGCGGACGCGGGTAGCCACGCAGGACTCGACGAGGGGAGTCCTGTTCATCTTCAGCATACAGCGGCAGCAGTCCGCGAACGGTTCGCTCGATTGCCCCCGTCCGAGCGTTGTCGCGCGAGGTGTCCATCAATCTCTACTCGTTTGACGCTACGAGTTCTTTCGCTCGCAACTTCAATAGTTTGGCATTGACGGTGACGGACGAACCATCGAGAAACTGCACTTCGATCTGCCAACCGTTGTCCTTTACCGTGGCCGCTTGGGCTCGATAGCCTCGACGAACGGCCCGCAAGCGACGCTTCTGTTCGTCATCAAGCGCGTCATCTTCCACCTCATGGAGCTGAGCACGCACTGTTGCGCTCTCCTGCTGCATAGCTTCCCCCCAACTGTATCCAATGTGAAATTCAGCGAATGTGAAATGCTGCGCCTAGCCTACTGCGCACCGAGCATCGAGTTTGCAAGTTGGCTCGCGATCTTGCCTTCGAACTGGCCTTTATGTCGTTTGTTGAGCTCGCCCATGACTTTGCCAATCGAGTCGGCGCCCTCGTGTATCAGCTGAGTAATCAGTTCACGAAGCTCGGCTTCAGACAGTTGTTTGCCGAGAAAACGTTGCAGGACCTCGATTTCTTGCTCGTTCTCGGCAACCATCTCGGTCCGGTTCTGCTGTTCGGCAAAGCCGATGGCGTCGCGCCGCTTCTTGATTTCCTTTTGAATGATGCCCAGCACCTGGTCGTCAGTCACCTCCACCCGTGAGTCGACTTCAACCTGTTTGACTGCTGCAGAAAGTCCACGAAGCGTCGTCAATGCCTTCTGATCACGGGCTTTCATCGCAGCTTTCACTTCCTCTTGGATTTGCTGCTTCAGTTCGGACATTGCCTATCTTCGCTCCTCTAAGGCTCGTGTTACTCGTTCTTGCATCTGCGGACTTACCACCGGCTCCGGCCGCGGCTCCGTCGGTCGACGTAACCGCTTCAGCGCAATGCCAATCAGCCCGAGGCATACTACTACAAAAACTGCCGGAGCGAGCCAAGCGACCCAGCCAAACCCGTCATGGGGCGGAGCGCCGATAACGTCGTCTCCATAGATGGTGACCAACTGGTTTCGCACTGCCAGGGGGCTGTAGCCCTCGCGGAGCCAACGGAGAATCTGAAGCCGGAGCTCACGAGCCTGACTGCTGGGACACGCCGAGATGGTGCGTCCAGGACAGAACGGACTCATCGTCTCTTCGCTAATTTCCTGAGCAATAAGCTCAAGTTCATGCTCGGTCTTTGGGTCTATCGCGACCGAGCCGCCTCCCTGCCCTTGCGCAAACGCTGAGCTTGCTCCTCCCGTGAGAAGCAGCAACACAAGCACCAACTGTTGAAAATGCAGGACTGGCTTCATCTAATTTGTGGCGTAAAAATCCCGGTTTCTTCCTCTTGCGTCGCCGTCGGACATCTCACAATATACCGAGCGCTGCTACCCGGCGATGCCCGACCGACAGTAATGGGTTCGACACCATCTGTCATCATCCGGCTGTCATCATCCGGCTCGCTAAGGTGCATCGAGGTCGTGCGGTCTCCGCAACGCGGGAGTAACTCAGCTGGTAGAGTGCAAGCTTCCCAAGCTTGATGTCGCGGGTTCGAGTCCCGTCTCCCGCTCCAGTGGCGGCGGCAGATTGGAAATGCCTCTGTCGAGTCATTCCGCTTCCGGCGAAAGAATACTGCCCTCCCATCTACTTGGAGGCATAAAAAGCAAGGTCAATGTCTGCGCACCGCTGCCCAATCTGTTCGAACGAAGTCACGGAACGTATTCAAGGCGCATGGCCCTTCTGCTCCAAACGCTGCAAGATGATCGATCTCGGGCGCTGGGCCAAAGAAGACTATCGCATTGCAGGGGCTGTTCATGATCCCGAAGCCGGTGCGCAAGAACCTCGCACCGCAGCGGAACCTCCTGAGGATGAGTGGTAGCGATTATCCTGCGGCAAGCCGATCGAGGCGTTCCAGCACCTCGTGGTCCAGATCGGTTGACCCTTCGGTCAAGTCGAGCAGCACACAGTCGTTCGGTAGTTCCTCCCAGTCTTTGCCCGCCGCGCGGCACAGCGCGAAATAAGACGACTGTCTCGTCCAGTGTTCGAGCGAATCGTCGCGGAGCAGATTGAGCAGAAGCTCCAACACCTCCCGCTGGCGGTCCCCCAGTGCGGTCGCGTCGACGCCAATCGCTGTGTGGAGGAATTCGCCAAGGATCTTGATCGCCGCTTGTTGCACGTCCTGATCCTCATCCCACGCGACGCCGAGCGCGAAGCTTACTACTCGCTCTAGATATTCGTCGGTGCAGTCCCAGCGCAGACACAAGGTCTCCAACACCAGCGCTACGGTAAGGGCGTCCCGAACGTCGAGGAACTTTTCGATGACGTGGCGGTACTGCTTTTGCTCCGCTCTGCCGAGCACCACTAGGTACGAGTAGACATCATCGACCGACAGTTTGCGCCCGATATCCTCGCTCTCGAGCTGCCGAAGCAGTTCCACGATTTCGTCGATCTCTTCGCGCGAAAGACCGTCGCCGTCACTCAAACGGAGCAACAACTTCTCAGGGTCCGGGCCGGGCGGCGCTTCCATCACGACTCTTCTGTGCTCTCCGGTTACTCGCCGTCAGTCGGCGTCTCTGCATCGAGCTTCGTCTTCTTTCCGAAGGCTTGTTTCAGCTTGTCCTTCGCCTTCTCAAGACGGCTTGGCTCGCGTGGACGGAGGTAGAATGGCGTGACATCGGCGAAGAACGCCCGATGCGGACTTTCCCCTTCGTGGAGGTCGTCAACAATGAAAAGATATTCCGCCCCCTCGCCCTTGTGACTCTTGGCGGTCTCTTCCATTTCCTGTCGCAGGTAATCCCGCTTCTGCGCATGCACCTTGCTGAAGCGAATACCGACCATCGGCCGCTCGGCTTCCGCTCCCCCTTCTTTGACGGCAACGAGAAATGCTTCTTCAATCTCGGGATGTAGCTCCACTACGGAGTAGAGGCTGCGACGTAGATTCGGAAACACGTCGTTGCCGGGGCGCACTTCCACCTCACCGAGCGGTTGCTCATGAGCCGCGGCAGCCAACTCACCGGATGCATCTTCCCCGCCCTGCCTGATGAGCTCCAGCTCCCAGGGCGTGAACTCCTTTCCCAGCTCCTGGTTCGGGTTGAGATATAACCAGGTGTCTTCACCAAGTATCCAGACCAGCGACCTGACCTCCTTGCGGAGAAACGGTATCTCGCGCTCGGCCCAGTGCAGTAAAAACTCCCGCTCGGTAAACACCGGCAAACACTCGCTGCCTTGATAATCCACCGTCAGAAAACCGAAGTCCTCCAGGCGTCCTTCCCCGACTGACGGCAGCTCGGCTCCACTCCACTGTTCCGCATTGGTTCCAGGCCGGACGGGAGCGTATACCCGACTACGGATGAAAGCCTGGAAGAAGGCTTCCGTCGCTCCCGGCTGGTCGTTTGCCGCATCTTCCAATAGACGAGTGAGCTCTTGTCCCTCGAGGTCGCTTTCTTGGTCGCTCATTTGCTCCGATTCGCTAACATGCTGTAGAGACTACGCGGCAATACCCTGGGCGATTGACGCGCTAACGCCCGTCCGCGGGCCGGCATTTGGGGTGAACACCGATTCTGGTTGAAACCCCACATCGCCAACACAGGATTACGGTCATATAATAGATCGGAGAACAAAATAAACACCGCCGAGGTGCGGGTTGATTCAGGTTACTGATAGCTAGCATGGAAAACTATCGTCGGGTGCTACACGCGAAGATTCACCGGGCCACGGTGACGCAGGCTGACTTGCACTACGAAGGCAGCCTCACGATTCCACCGGCGCTTCTGCAAGCCACGGATATTCGTAGTTACGAAGCGATAAGCGTTTGGAACGTCACCCGCGGAACGCGGTTGGAGACGTATGCTATCGAGGGCGATGATTCGCAATCGATTTGCGTGAACGGCGCCGCAGCACACCTTGTAACCGTGGGCGACCTGATCATCATCGCAGCATTCAAAGACATCCCCGAGTCGTCACTCGCGATGCATCGGCCGCGGCTTGTGTTCGTGGACGAGAAAAACCAGATCGCCCACGAAGGCCCCGAGGTGCCCGGTCCTCAAGTGCGTTCCGCAAACGGCAGTGTATCGGCGCCTAAGTAGCCATCCAGGCAGGCCGCATGTAGTGGCACCCCTGCAGGCCATCTTCACACGACCGGACACGTCGTTGCTCTACATTGAAACCTTGGCGTGCTGCTCGTCGGATGACACATCCGGTGTCGTGCCGGTAGCATACGCCTTCGCAGTCTCATAGACGTAGGCGACTTTCTGAATCCCCGACGAATCCCAATACTCCCCCCGCTCCGGCGTCACGACGAGCAGCACGGCGGATGAATCTTCAGGACCCTCCGGAAACCATGCCTGAAACTGAGGGTTCCAAAGCTCCTTCAACAACCGCACATTCTTCGACACCCGTGCCCGTCCATTCAACGACAGAAAACGCGAGTCACCCTGACAAGTGAAACACACGGTCTGCTGCTCTTCGACCTCGTGCACCTTGCGACTGTCATCTGCCGTCACCAACAAGATCTCCCCCGCCTCACTCACTGCAGCAACCGCCATCGGCCGCGCCCCAATCCGCCCCGACGCCGACAGCGTACACAGCATCCCCGTCGAGAAATCCCCCAATATGTCATACAGCCGCTCAACCTGGTCTTTCGTGTTCATGACTCACTGCTACCAAGAACCCTGCCCCATCTGCATGAGACCCGTCAGCACCAAAAACACCCCAGCGCCACCGGTTATCGATTCCTGACCTTGACACTTCAACCGGACTGAGTGAAAACTTGCCGTCCAACTATTCCCCGGTAGCTCAGTTGGTAGAGCAGGTGGCTGTTAACCACCCTGTCGCTGGTTCGAGTCCGGCCCGGGGAGCCAACGCTTTCACAGCGTTGTGGTGGGTGAGCGCATTTCCTTCCTCAAGTTCTTCTCTAGTGGGTAACGCATGGGTAACACCTCGTATTGTTGTCTTGTTGTCCAACGTGCCTTTATCATAGACCAAAGGAGCAATGTCTGATCCCCTCACTGCGATTCTCGCTGCCCTAGTAGGAGGTTTCTTGGCGGCCGCCACCGGTTGGGGGCTCGACCGAGAGCGCGAACGGGCGAAGTTAAAGAAGGCCCGAAATCTTCTCAAAACGGGCATCCTCGACGACCTCCAACACTCTCTGGCCCTTTATGACCAGATCATTGCTGACTGGGAAAAGACTCAGACGGTCTGGTTCGCTACCCTCATCGAACTGAAAAACTCGCGCGATATCTACGATAAGCACAAACAGTACATCCTTCTATTCGAGAATGAACAGCTTCGTAAGGACATCTTTCGATACTATTTGCAGAGCGGCGAACTGATTTCCACACTAGAATGGAATCAGCAAAGAAAGTACAGTCTTCATGACGATTGGAATCGAGAACTGCACAAAGCGAAACTTACTCACCCGGATCAACCCGAAGACAATCTAAAGACAGCTTTGGCGGCGGTGTATGCGTTGGAAAGTCAGGAATACGATCGGTCCTCCGCGATGCTGGAAAACAATGTTCAGAAGATTCCCGCTATGCGGCAGCGAGCATTGGATATCCTCAAGGCTTTAAATCAAGTGAAATAAGCTGTTCCCTGGAACTTCTACAATGCTCTCGATCAGATCAAATTGTAGCGCTCCACAATCGTCGGTCATCGTTGGTAGGATTTTTTCTGTTGCATGCTGGTTCAACATACCGAAGCATACACATGGCAAGTCGAGGTGCTTAACAATAAGATCGGCGAAATCCGGAAGTTCGAACCAAGTCTGCGAGAATCTCGCCAGGCGATCGCCGCTTCCAATCTAAGATGTTACGTTTCGCCCAGCCCGCCCGCACCGGAAGAACCGGCATTCGAATCTTGTAATGTATCTTGTCGGATTAGTTCGACAATGTTCACGGTGCTTGCGTCAAACCTAGGGCCTGACGTGAACAATGCGGAAGTGTCTCTTTTCGAAAACCTCTCGGACAAGCCTCAACATCATGTCAAACCCGACTGGATACTGAGCGTCGAATGCAACTAAGCGCGCATCGAGAGTGGATTACCAACCCGGCGGTTTTCTAAGGGGCCTTCGGCCTCCATCGCTAACTTCCACCGGAAATTGACATTTGGGGAGAAGGCCGAGCGGAAAATCACGGTGCTTATCCGCAGCGTGACGGATTTCGGTGGAGCGCTTCCGTGCTGGGTGTCTTGCGGGTACATACACAATAACCTGCTTTGCGGGAAACTTCAGTTTAATCATGTCGATCGCTGGGACCAAATCAGAATCCCCGCTAACGATGATAAATCGGTCGCAATTGTCTTCGTACGCATCTCGGAGCATATGCAAAGCAATGTTCACGTCCGTACGCTTCTCCTCCGGCTTCTTGAAAGTGCGAGGCCCGCTATGACCGCACCCGCTAACCGCACAAGTGACCGTGGAAAGTTTGTATCGACCTTCGATGACCTCCACTAAGGGAAGTGTATCGAGCGCGCTCAAGTACACCTCTTGGCGCTGGAGCTGGGGTGGAGAAACGCGAGCGGTGAAATAGTAAATTTTCTGAATGTCGTCGTCAGTCCTCAGAGCCGCAAAAAGACGCTCCAAGTTAAGCCACTTATGAGACGTGCCCCTGACACATCCGTAATAGAAGTTGAAACCGTCAACGTAGATTATGCTGCGCTTCGCCATGGCAAACGGCAGCGTACACAAAAAAGGCACCCCTGTAGAGTGCCTATCCCACTTTTGAATGGGGGAGTCGTGATATTTATGATCGTCGATCCTTAGATGTATCTCAATACGTTTTATTTCAATTTGAGAGAAAAAGTGACAACCTTCTAGATTTGCAGCGAAATCTAGAAGGTTTTTTTCTTGCATTTGGAGCCTCGATAACCTACGAGTCGGTTCAAGTCCTCCTAAACCTCGCTAGAGGGTTCGGCTCCGTCTTCTAGGAGCCGAACCTTGCGAGCGACAACCTACTCAGCCGGCGGTATCAGCCCCCGAATCAAACAGAACGCATCCGGCCTGACTGCTACCCCGTCTACCCGCAAATACGCGCGAAAAAGGACTTGGATCCTGCTCGCCACGTCCGGATTGCCGCCGCTTCGAAACATCTCGAGCTGAAGCGCGGTTCGCATCCCGATCGTGTAGTGCTGCCATTCTCCTACAAACGCCGCTGAGGCATCATCCGCCGAGCCGTGCACTAAGTCCTGGGGAACCTGGTACGAGAAGGGGTTACAGGACACCCAATGTTCACGCTTTATCTAAGTTCCTAAGTTTCTTGAATCAGCTCGGAAAACTGAGGCGAATCGGTGAGAATCGGTGGACACCCACAAATTGCGAGCCGACCTAATGAAGTCAGTGAGTTCTGGGGCTCCCGGAACATCGGATGTCCTGCAACTACCGCAACTATCTCGGCAGCCTCGCGATCCCCAGGAAGCTGGAAAGGCCGGCGATCATCAAAAGCACAATCGAAGAGGATGGGGCGGGATCCTGGCGGAGCGAGGTCAGCACTAGCGGCACCGTTAGGCCTACTTGGACGCGGAGCTTTCGTGCACCCCTTCAATATCGCCGGTGTGTACCGCCTGTTTACGCTTGCGGGTGTTCCGCATGGAGAACCCGAAGCCGGCAAGCACGATCAGGACGAGAAAAAGGGCAGTGATTGCAAATCCCATAGTGTTTCCTCAACCTCCAAATGAATCGGCGGCAGTTAGCGCGCCTGCTTCACGCCGAGGGGCGCGACCTGAACACGCCCTCCGGCAGCTACTTCATAGCGATAGCCGTTGCTGATAACCACAGCACGTGATGGCTTCTCTCCCGGTGCGGAAGGCTGCTTCTCTGTGGAAGCCTCGGCGCGAGCATACGCGAGATCGATTTCGGAGACCGCAGCAAGGGAGTAATTGACACCTGCATCAACGAGCGCCGGGTCCAGGGCGAGCGCCTCCCGAAAAGCGCTTCGCGCCAGATCGAATTCAAGCCTCGACGCATAGAGTATGCCGAGATTGTTGTAGGCCGGCGCGAAGCCAGGATCGAGCTCAAGGGCTTTCTCATAATGGACAGTCGCACGCCCGATCTGCCATGCGGCGTGATGGGCTATACCGAGGCTATTGTGGAGCCGGGCGCTGTCGCCTTTTCGAGCAAGCACCGCGCGGTAGGACTTGATTGCTAGACGCGTGTCGCCGGCTCGTAGATATGCGTCTCCAATCCGTAGCGCGGAGTCGTCGGAAAGCGATTCGTTCTCGGCCGCCGCGCTCCGGGCGCAGACTCTCGCGGCTTGCGCCTCGGTCAGTGCCGGGGAGTAGCTTTCATCCATCCGAGACCAGACCTCACCCGCCGACGCGAAAAAGGCGAAAGCACCAATCATACCCCCGGCTGCAAATGACGAGAGCATCAGCGTCCAATAGAGCAATCGTTTGATGAGCGAAGGCATCACGACTCCCGGCGTCAACATCTGCGAGTCTACCGTATACGCCGTTCGTCTCGGATGAGAGCAATCACAGGGCGTTCACTTCAACAGGTAAGATGGTGGACACCCACATATTGCAGGCCGCACGTAGCGAAGACGGTGGCTTCCGGAGCTCCTAAGAAATTGGGGGTCTCGCGATTTCGCCCCTACCCCGATTCCTCATTGTTTGCGTCAGGCTCGGAATCGGCAGCGTCTCCTGACCTAACCTACGCATCGACCTCGTCCCTCTTAAACTTTCAGAAACGATCGATCCTATGGGCAGGCAATGTCCCGGCCGATAAACGCGTATAAACCGTATCCTTGCTCACGCCGATAAAATGCTGGACACCCACATATTGCGAGCCGCACGTCACGAAGTCATTTAGTTCTGGGGCACTTGGAACAGTGGGTGTCCTGCGACAACCGCTTCCTTTACGCATCTGCATGCGGAGGCAGACTCAGGCAGGAAAAGTAGAAGTAGTAGTGCTCCAATGAGCGGTAGTGCGGGCTTCATAGTTCGTATCGTGGAGTCGGTATGAGGGCACAGACGTTGTTGAGCGCGGCCGTTTAGGCACGGACTCTCTCGCCGAAGTATTTTCGGTCTCCTGTCCGGGGAACAAGCGTCGCCGAGTTCCCCTGCTTTTTAGTAGTGAATATATTAGTCTTCCTGCGGGGTAGATGAGGCATCCTGCGTCTTCTTTCGCTCGCCGCCGAGAAGGCTAGTCGAGGAAAGATGTGGGAGGAGCTCAAAGGTTGTTTATCCGATGCTTTTCTTTTCCAGCAAGCAATGAGCGGACAGAGTTCGGGGGCATTCCGGACCTTCGAATTCTGGCCGTTCCTTTGTTTCTGGAGATGAAGAAATGAAAAAAAGGCTCTTGATCGTTTTGCTCGTATGTACACCTTGTACCGAGATACCTCGGAAGACCGATTCTTGGAGGCCGCTCCCGACTCTCTGAGCGAGTCGGGATTAGACCCAAATGCTCTCCTCGTCGACGCCCTAGCCGATCCTGATACAAAAGTTCGTGCTGCGGCTTTCGAATTGCTTGGCGAAGGGGAAGGCTTCGAATCGCTTTCGGGTAACCTGAAAGAAGCGGCGCTTCGCTCGGCAATGGCCGCTGTGGACGACCCGAGTGTTGATACCTCTCAAGCCGCCAGCATTATCGCTAATTGTGCAGATCGCCCTGAGGTTCGTGCGAAGCTCGTGGAGATCCTTTCGAGTTGGGAGGAGCTGCTGATCGTAATCGCCGTTCAAGGCTTACTGCCTTACACCGGCGAAGCAAAGATTCGTGAGGCGTTGGTGGATTGTTACTACCAGGAGTGCAGCTCCTCTGTCGCATCCTACATCGTGGAAGCTCTACTCACGGAGTTGGCTGACGATTCGGCTCGAGAAGTCGTGTTATGCCATCTGTCTCACTGCGATCAGAAGGTCGTTGTTGCTTTGCTCAACGAGTCTGGTCGAGAAGACGTCCGTGCGGAATTCAACGAAGTCTTAGATGGAGCAGGCGATACCATCGACCAATGGAAGGACGCTGCTTTGCAAAAGCTTTCCGGCTCCGGAGTAAATTATCACGCAGATGCGACTCGTCGCGTTCTAACTGAGGTGATTGCTTTCGCGGCAAAAGCGGCGACCTAGAGAGTTAGGTATGTTGTTTTTACACTCTAAGTAGTCTTGAAAGGGGACGCTTAGAGTTTGGGTTAGGGCGAGTACGATTGCCCGATGTTCAGCTCCTCTCGCCTCCAAATTTCCTTCTATCAAAGCAGGATACTTCTCGAGCAGCTCCCGGGCTCGGCCGAACATAAGAAGCGACTCAAAGGCCGTGGCTCGCTCATCGCCTATCTCCGCTTGCCCCGGCTCCAGTTCGTCTGCCCGAACCAAAGCGGCGACCGCGTTGCGGTGGAAGGGACGTACAGGACACCCAATGTTGAAGCTTCGCCCGACAAAGCCCTGTGAAACATCGCGCGACCTCTCACTTGCGTACAGTCCCGGCGTAGCTGAGCCCTGTCTTGCAATAGCCGAGACCCCGATAAGGTCTACGACTGATGAAGGAGACCTGATTTCTCTGAAGCTCGACATTGCTGTCATGATCGCCGGACGCTTCAAGCGCTGCTTGAATTTCAGCAACGTCCTAAACTTTCGCAGGGTACTCGCGAAAGCTCTCTTGAGCGCGGTCTTTTCGAAAGCGAGAAGCATGGATATCGTCGGCTGAAATATAGAACCTTCTCCGGAAACAAATACTGAAATCGAACCTGAAACTGAACCCCTGTCCAGAGGTGGTGCGTCTTGAAAACTACACCCATAGACAGGAAGGGCACTTCTACTCATACGAAAGGCGAGGTCCCGGAGGGTAGCAGATTGACTGCAAGATATCTATTGGAGCGAGTCAACGGCGGATGACGTTCGGACCGACCGGTCGGGGGCGAAATGAACCGGACGGTTCATTCCGCGCACAAAGCGTACTGTTCTCTCCTTGCCAAAATTTACGTGGCCGAACGTGGCGCAGGAACCTTCTCCTGCACCACGCTAAATACGACATGCTGCAGATTGTTTTAAAATGGGGAGCTGTAGGCTCCAGATTTCATGCGGGCAATAACGAGCTCATCGTACGCCGCGCGACACGTCGCACAACGTGTCATATGAATGTCGATCCCGAGCGAGGTTTGACCGCAGCCCCACCGAGCCAGCGATTGAATGAAGGAGTCGTCCAGATGACTGTCCGGCTCGACATCGATAGAGTTCAACCTTGTATTGGTATTGTTCCATCGTTCTGACGCTAAAAGCATTTCAAGCTCCTGACTAAGTGAAATCAAAAAAGAACCGGTGGCGCCACCGGCGCACTGCTGGACGAAGATTCTCCAGGAGTGAGCCGGGCGAGGAGAGAAACTCTACAAAGATAGGGTCTGTCAGAGAACAAAGAGGAAGAGTAACAGTTTCCGACCAAACCGCAAGGAAATGTGCGTGCGATTCCTTTTCATTCCGGACGGAGGTAGGGCACGCCGCCGAAAGGCTTGCTAAGCCCCTTGAGTTGCTAGTTATTCTCCCATTCGGCAGGTGTTCCGGCCCAGCCGATCAGTTCCGACCATTTCCATAGGCTATCTGCGAGTAGTTGTCCTAGTTGCAAGATTTTCGGATCGGGCTTGGGCAGCTTGGTGACTCAAGCATATCGCTATAGTGACTTTGCTGTCACACAGGAGCCCTCAAAATGAAAAGTGAGGTCACGACAACTCGAGGTCGTCCTTTCTCGGGAGTGGTCGGATTGAAGACCGGTTACGATGAAACCGGACGCATTTTCGAACGTTCAGAGCTGCTCACTTCCTACGAGAAGTGGCTTCGTCTTCGGCATCAATCCGGCGAGAGCTTCATCGGTGCTGTTTTCGGCGTGGTCATCGGTAAGGCAAGTTATCCGCCCAGCTGTAAGGGGAGTTAACTCGGAGGTAGCCACTAGTAGGCGCATCAATCGGCTCGACAGTTCCGCCGTCTGTTCTCAATGCTAAATGTAGTGGATTCTCGCCCTTCGGGCTTTGTTTTGGGCATGAACTGCCCTCGCTGGGCCAACTATCTTGCTACAAGCGCGCTATCTGTTGATCTCAGCACGAGCCTCAGCGCTGTCCCCGAGGCGGGTGTCGCAATGTCGGCTCAGTGAATCTGAGAAAACTGTCCTGCATCATCAAGCCAGATTTTTTCATTCGCTTGTGTCTGATGCCAGAACGGCGGAGGTGCGCGCCAGGACTTGAGTCCGAGGTGTTTGCAGATGCGCTCTATTTCCTAGGTAGAGTGAATGAACGATTTGATTTTCATCTCTGAACCACCCCCAGAAAAAACAACAGAGCGGGCACAGCAGCGGGTCTACTTCAAAAACAAGCTTCATGCAGCGCGCCCAGGTCTTTGGGGGCGCACGGCGGGGGAGCGGATGCTCAAGCGGCTCGAAGTTATTCTCAAGCAGCTTTTGAAACCGCTCATCTCTACGCTTTGCTCCGCGCGTCCTCGGGCTATTCGCACCAAAGCATCGCGTGGCTTGC
>JAGRAW010000059.1 GCA_020434415.1 Bdellovibrionales bacterium | reverse complement strand
GCAAGATTTCCGACAATGATTCCCTCTTCCAGTTGGATGGCGAAACCTTGCCGAGCACAGTTTCGGACAGAGAAACAGCGCCTTACGCGGTCCGGCTTTCGCTTTGGGGGCGCGTGGTGAGGCTGAGCTCTACTCGCAGCGTCTGCCGTTGCGAACGTTCCTCTCGCGGTGCCTGCGTCTTATCTGGCAGTCTGTTCTGGCATGCTGTGTCATTGCTCTGTCTCTCTTCTTTCGGTGGTTTCTTTCCCGGTGGAGTGGACTTGGCCTATGCCGATGTCGTCGAGCAACGGCTGGTGCCGGCCTCATCCCAGGCAAATGTTTCGTTACAGACGCCATACGGAGCAGTTGACGGATCTGTTCGCGATCTACGTGGGTCGCTTAAACTGGATCTTGATCGCGTCGAGCGCTCTGAGGTGGTTCTGGAAGGGACTTCTGCGTCTTTGAAAGCGAGGGGGTCTGGGCCGCTTAGTGCTCCTGCCTTCGGACCGTTGCTTGAGAAAATGGGGGCCCAGCAAGTGCAGTTTCGTTCGACGAAGGTAATCCGCACCGCTTCAGATCGCTTGAGCGTACAAGGGATTGTTCGGTGGGCTGCCCGCAGCTACCCTCTTAATATTCCGATACAACTACTCGAATCCGGAAGAGGGCGAACGCTTGCGGCATTCGCGCTTGACGGCCAAGTTTCTCCCTCCAAATCACTACCGATGATGAGCGGCTACGGCACCGTTAAGGGAAAGTTGCTTTTTGTCGCTCATACAGAACGGGCCCCTCACTCGTAGCACTCCAAGAGCAGGGAATGCTTGAAGTTGAGGGAGTTACTCGTGAATATGATCCGGAAAATTCTCCTATATTCCTTGGCGGTAGTGGTGTTCTCGCTTGGCGCGGTGTCTGCCGCGGTTGTGCTGGCTGCCGTAACACAAGGCACCGCTCCCGGTGCTGTCTTCGAGCGCTTGTCATATCGCCTGCTTCATACTGCTGGTTCCCTGTTGCCCGGCATCGACACTCCGTTCGGTAGGGTAGAGGTAAGGACAAAACTGGTAGGGGATGGATTGCACATTGCCGCGCGCTGCGTCCATTGTCGTCTCGAACATCCGCAGATCGCTCAGTCACCTCTCGTCAGTACCACGGCCCAACTGGACGGTATCCTCAAAGGGACTCGCTTTCGAGGAGAGGTGCGCAACGAAGGCGTGCGCGTCAAGTTGACCGCCACCTGGCAAGACGGAAAAGCGTCCGGCAGTTTCGAGCTTCCTCCAACGCCGATAGCTGACTTGTATCGAGCGGTAGCTTCCATCGTTCCCGAAGCGGATCGCGCGGAGATTGTCGGCATGATCTCCGGCACAGGCACGTTTCAATGGCCTGACTTCGCCGTCACGTTCGAGCCTCAAGTCCAAGATTTCAGGGTCGACCACCTGTTCGACGCGTGGCGATATCGACATGGCTTGTTTGACGCTCAAGTACGTGATGAGACGGGAAAGCATATTGTAAAGCGATTCGGCGAAGGCGCTCCAAATTGGATTGCCCTCGACCAGATGGGAAAGTATCTTCCGGCTGCGGTCGTCGCATCGGAAGATTTTTCGTTTTACTCCCATCCGGGCTACGACATCGGGAGCATGCTGGAAGCTACCCGCGCAAATCGGGAGGATAAGCGGCGGATGCGCGGTGGTAGCACCATCACTCAGCAACTGGCTAAAAACCTTTTTCTTAGTGGTGAACGAACCTATGCGAGAAAGCTGCGAGAGCTGTTATATGCGGTTCATCTCGAACAATCGCTTGGCAAGAAGCGTATTCTGGAGCTGTATCTGAACATTGCAGAGTGGGGGCCGGACTTGCACGGCGCATCGAGTGCTGCCCGGCGGTACTTCGGCAAAGAGCCCGCCGCATTGGCGCCGCAGGAAGCAGCGTGGTTGGCAAGCATCCTACGAGCACCGTCCCACGCCTGGAGGAAGCAGTATCTGCAGAATCGTCCGCGCCGCTGGCGGGTCGACTTGGCGTTGAAACGGATGAGAAACATCGGGGAGCAGGAACGTCAGCGGGCATTTGAGGAACCCATCGTATTTGCCCGATAGTCCTACCTGACGACATCGCGAGGAACTGATGACGGGAAAGGAGTTACAGGAGCTCGAGCAGCGGTATGGAGCGCAGAATTATCAGCCGCTCGATATCGTACTAGTGCGAGGAGAAGGGTGCTGGGTGTACGACATCGAGGGGAAGCGCTACCTCGACTGCTTGAGCGCATACTCCGCGCTCAATCAGGGCCATGTGCACCCGAAATTGTTGGCAGCTCTTGTCGAGCAGGCGCAGCAGCTTTCTCTAACTTCCCGTGCATTTCGTAATCAGCAGTTACCTCTGTTCTACGAGCAAATCTGCAAGCTCAGCGGCTTTGAAAAGGCACTTGCCATGAACAGCGGTGCCGAGGCGGTTGAAACTGCGATCAAACTTGTTCGGAAATGGGGCTACCGGGTGAAGGGCATTGCTGAAGACCAAGCAGAGATCCTGGTGTGCAGCAACAACTTTCACGGACGAACCGTAGCCATTGTCGGCTTCTCGACAGAACCTTCGTATCGTCACGGATTCGGTCCCTTCGCTCCCGGATTTCGGTCTGTGCCCTATGCAGATGCGGACGCTTTGATTGCGGCGATCACTCCCAACACCGCCGCCGTGTTGCTGGAGCCAATCCAAGGGGAGGGCGGTATCATTGTTCCGCCGGACGGCTACTTGCGAGCCGTTGCCGAAGCGTGTCGAGCGACAAATACGCTGCTCGTTCTTGACGAAATTCAGACCGGCTTGGGTCGAACGGGGCGGATGTTCGCCTATGACCATGAGGGTATCCGTCCGGATGTGCTGATTCTCGGGAAAGCCCTCTCCGGTGGTATGTACCCCGTTTCGGTCGTGCTAGCCGATGCAGCCGTGATGGACATGTTTCGTCCGGGAGAGCATGGAAGCACCTTCGGTGGGAATCCGCTTGGCTGTGCAGTCTCGCGTGCGGCGCTTGACGTACTTGTCGAAGAACGCCTCGCCGAGCGCACTGCTGAGCTAGGAGGCGCGTTTATCGAACGGTTGAAGACTCTGGAGTCGTCGTTGGTCAAAGACGTTCGAGGCAAAGGGCTTTTGATCGGCATCGAGTTGAAGGTCCCGGCACGGCCTTATTGCGAGCGCCTGGCAGAGCGCGGCATCCTGTGTAAAGAAACGCATTCCACGGTCATCCGATTCGCTCCCCCGCTGGTTATTACCGAAGAACAGCTCGACTTCGCTTGGCAACACCTCTCCGAGGTGTTGTGCGCATCGGAAAAGTAGGTTGTTTCGAGGGAGCATTGGGTTTGGGCCAGATCCTCCGCCGCTATCGCGACTACTGCTTGTAATTGTTAGAGCTGATCCATGAATAAATCTGCCTCAGCAGTTTGCTCCTAGCGGATTGCTGAGGCAGATTTATTCATGGATCAGCTCTCGGCAAGCTGTGGTAGAAACTGCTGGCGGTGGCTACGTCGACCGTGCATTCGGGCTAGCACCCCGGAGTAGTCGTTTTTCACACGTGTACGCAAGACGCTGTAGCGTTTGCAACAAAGAGAAAAGGAGCACCTGTGGCAGATTCAGCGTCTGTTCTTGGTTCGATCGGGCTCGAATCCGCGGGCACAAATCCGCTGACAGAGCCTTGCGTGATGATCATCTTCGGCGCTTCCGGGGATCTCACCAAGCGTCTATTGGTGCCAGCGCTCTACAACCTCAAGTGTGACCACTTACTCTCTGATCGATTCGCCGTATTGGGAACTGCTTCCAGCGGGATGGATACTCCTACGTATCGTGAACGGCTCAGTGGTGACGACGGCATCCTCGCTTATCACACCCGCAAAGAGTTCGAGCGTGCTGCCTGGGATGACTTGATTGGCCGCTTTCACTATCGGCCGGGCACCTTTGACGACCCCGCTCATTTCGAGGCTTTGAGGACCACTGCGGATGAGCTGGCATCGCAGTATCAGACGGGCGGCAATATCTTGTTCTATTTCGCGGTAGCGCCACGATTTTTCGGCGGCATCTGCGAGATGCTCGCGAACGCCGGTTTCAAGGAAGGTCCCGGCTGGCGTCGTATCATAGTGGAGAAGCCGTTCGGAACGGATCTCCAATCTGCGCGTGATTTGAACGAAGAAGTGCTCCGCCATTGGGAAGAGGATCAGATTTACCGGGTCGATCACTACCTGGGAAAGGAAACGGTGCAGAATCTGCTCGCTTTTCGCTTCTCCAATGGGATGTTCGAGCCGCTGTGGAACAAGAACTTCATCGACAACATCCAGTTCACGGTGTCGGAGTCTGTCGATGTGCAGGGTCGCGGCGGCTACTACGATCACTCCGGTGTCTTGCGGGACATGATGCAGAACCACATGTTCCAAATGCTCGCCTACCTCTGTATGGAGCCGCCGGGTTCGTTTCAGCCGGACGCGATACGAAACGAGAAAGCGAAGTTACTGGAGTCCGTGCGCGTGTATACCCCCGAAGAAGTCGCGCGGAACGCGGTCCGAGGTCAGTACGGACCGTCGTATGGGGCTGACGGTAAGGTCGAGAAGCCTGGGTATCGCCAAGAGAAAGACGTCAATCCCAACTCGAACACGGAAACCTTCGCTGCCGCGAAACTCCATATCGATAACTGGCGGTGGGAAGGCGTCCCTATCTACCTTCGTTCCGGTAAAGCCCTCTGGAAGCGCAGTACCGAGATTGTAGTGCAGTTCAAGCGCGCGCCGATAGGTATCTTTCGCGGCACCGATGTCGATCACCTGTCGCACAATCGACTGGTCTTTCACATTCAGCCGTACCAGGGCATCGAGCTGCTGTTTCAGGCGAAGGTACCCGGTCCGACGTTGCGACTACAAAATGTCGATATGGTGTTTAGTTACGGCGATGCATTCAAAGCATCGCGGTATACCGGCTATGAGGTGATGATCTATTCCTGCACCCGAGGAGACGCGACGCTGTTTTCCCGCGGCGATCTTGTCGATGCGGCGTGGCGTATCGCTCAGCCGATACTCGACCATTGGTCGAGCACCCCTGCCGAGGATTTTCCAAACTATTCGCGAAATTCTTGGGGACCCAAAGCAGCAAATCAGCTTATCGCCCGGGACGGTCGACGTTGGTTCGAGGTCGTCACTCGTGACGTGTTGGAACAGTCGCCTTTATTCGCCGATGCCGATCCGCTGCTGCTCAACGCTGTGATCCTTGCGCTTCGCCCACGGGCAGTCGAGCGCGGAGAGACCATCGTCAAGCTTGGCGAGATGGCGACGGAGATGTTCGTCATTTGTCGCGGGGAAGTGGAGATTTTGGATGCCGACGAACAGGTGGTCGGAACTCTCCGGGAAGGCGATTGCTTCGGCGAAGTAGGCGTCCTGCTCCGAGTGCCTAGAACGGCTACCGTCCGTGCAAAGACTCTGTGTGACCTGTTCGTGCTCGATAAGGACCGTTTCGGTCGTATCCTCAAAGATCACCCACAGTTCGCCGATGCGATCTGTAAGGTGGCGAAGGACCGCTATGACCTTTCGCTCTGTCAGAACGATCTGCTGAACGGCTGAATATGCTCCAGGGGAGGTAGACGTGTCCGGCCTTGAGGGGCGGACGCGTAGCACTTCCTGTGCTACCGTCTACACCCGCCCGCTGAACCTTATACGAAGCTGTGCCTTCCGCTGCATCGCGGCTTCATGTTTGAGGCAGACCTTGCATCTCGGCTCGATGCTTCCGTTGCGCTGTTTGAAAAATGCAGGAAGCGCCGGATAGACGGCAGCGCAACCCCGGCAGGATCGCACATCAGCGGACTGTGGCGCTGAAGATGGCTGACGAAGCTTTAGCGCCTCGGAGCGGAGGTATGCCTCCAGCCGCGTATCGCGTTCGAATCGTCGCGAGGTGTACGTGTCGTAGCCTTTTGTCAGCAGATAGAGGCGTGCGACCTCTTTATCCGTGAGCAGAGGGAATTCGGGGCTACGGGTACGAAAGTACCAGCGCCAACGGATTTTTTTGGCCTTCGCTGCAGTGAGGTGCACTCCGGCATCTCGCCGGAGGCGCGATAACGTCCCCTCGCCAAGCCGAAACAGATGCCGGAGCAGGATTCCGGGAAGCAGGTCCGAATACTCCTTTACGATGCCACGGAGCCGACTCCACTCCGATTCGGACGGCACTCGACCTCGAGCCTTGTTCCGTCGCTTCCGACCACCCCCTTTGTACCTTCTGAGGCGTTCGTAGGAGCAGTATTTGCAACGTCTGGCCAGCCCATCCTCGCTTCGCCAATTCGGAACAAAGAACGCGGCGTCTCGCGGCCACTGCTCACCGCACTCACCGGAACATCGAGAGAGGACGAGCGATGGCTCCTGATGCAATCGCTCAGACCGAAGGGCTCGGAGGCTCGTCAGGAGACGTTCTGCAAAGGCACACTTTGCAGCGTTGGCTTTTCGATCGGATTTTGCTCTCTGACGCCGGACCTCCCGCCAACAGGCGACAAGCCGCTGCTGTTGCAGCTTGGTCAGACCTGCGGCCGAGGGACAACTCTCGCTCGTAGCAAAGCGATGTTCAAGCCTCCGTCTCTGCGCGCGATCGACTGACACCGCGTACTTCTTTTGTAGGCGCAGGACGGTGCTTTCACTGACGTCCAGTATTGCTGCGATCGCTCTAGTCGGTAGACGCGCAGTTTGCAGGCGAATCACAGCGATCTGCTGCTCTTCCTCGTCACCGGTTGTTCGGCGTTGCATCCATTCCAGGCGAAGGAGCCGGATACGCTTACGTTCTTCATCGCTGAGGGGAAGGATGTTGAGGTTAGGCAATTCGTTAAGAAACGCACTGGTGATTCGCTTGCTCTCCGAGAGAGTCGGTCTGATTCCAAGCTCTGTACGCCAACGAATGAGCGTTGCCGGTGCGACACCGAGGAGATCGCGAAGAATGACGCTTGGTAGTACCCCTGAACACTCTCTTATGAGCTGTTCAGCACGTTCGCTACGACCTGCTGAAGCCATAGGAAAAACCTCCGTTCGAAAAAAATAGCCGGACAATCGTCGAGTCTTGTGGACAAGACCCGACGACGTCCTGAAACTACTCTCGATCGGCAATTACAAAGACCTTCGCCCAGCATAATGTCTGGCGACAAGATATACTGAGCAGGGGTGGGGCTCTTCGCGCATGCAAGGGACGCGGAGAGCCGATCTGTATGCGGGGCTCAGTATAAATCAACTTGGCTTGTTAATGTAGCGGCAGCTCCAGTTCGGACCGAATCTGCGGAATTGTGGTGAATTGCCGAAACCATCTACACCGGCGATCTCCTCCGGTGAAGGAAGGAGATCGCGATGCCGTAAACCGTTAGCTTTCAAGTCCGGGCGTCGATCGGCACGTAAGGCCGTTCTGATTGCCCGTCGTAGATCTGAAAGGGGCGGTAGATCCGAGTTTTCTTCTCTCGTCCCTCCACCCAATGGGCGATCCAGCCGGGAAGCCGTCCGATGGCGAACATCGGTGTGAAAAACTCGACCGGAATTCCCATCGCTTTGTAGAGAATGCCGGAATAGAAGTCTACGTTGGGATAAAGCTTTCGGCGGCGGAAATACTCGTCCTCGCGCACCGCGTTCTCGAGCTGATGAGCGATATCGAGCAACTGACTGTCGTTACCGGCTGCACGAAGCACCTCCGGGCAGAGTTGCTTCAATCGCTCTGCGCGAGGGTCGCTGTTTTTGTAAACGCGATGACCGACGCCGGAGAGGCGGGCTTCTCCGCTTTTGACTTCTGCCAGTTTGTCGGCGACCGTCATCCCCGAGGCAAGAAGGTCTTCGAGCATAGCAACAACCGCTTCGTTCGCACCGCCGTGAAGCGGGCCGGAAAGAGCACCGACTGCACCGGCAACGCTTGCATAGAGACTTGCCTGGGCCGAGCCAATGCTGCGGCAGGTGTTGGTCGAGCAATTCTGCTCATGGTCGGCATGGACCACTAGGCACGTTTCAAGCACGTCAGCGAAGATCTGCGGATGCGATGCATCCGGAAAGAACGCCTGAAGCAGCCCTTTCGCATACCCGTCCGTCGGATCGAATTCGACCCATTCACCTCTGGTCCGAAATGCGTACCAGGAGGCGACCAGCGCCGGCACGTTTCTCAGCAGATCGAAGAATACCGGTTCCATCTCCAGACTTTCGGCCTGGCGCAGAACCGGACGTTGGGTTTCCAGCCAAGCAATCGCGCTCTGCAGTACGGCCATCGGGTGTCCTGCGGCGCCGAACGAGCGAAGGAAACTATCCGTTGCCAGAGCGGGTAGGCCCGGTGCTGCTGCTATCGCTGTTTCAAAGCGCTGCAGCTCAGCATGGGTAGGAAGTTCCCCGTAGATCAACAGATACGCCGTTTCAAGAAACGTGCTGTGGTTCGCCAGCTCCTCGATTCGATACCCTCGGTACTGCAAGATTCCCTCTTGGCCGTCGAGATAGGTAATCTCGCTTGGCGCACAGATGCTTACATTCCCGGCACCGGGATCGACGAGCACGTGGCCGGTAGCTTCTCGAACTTTGCTCACATCGATCCCCTGATACCGGCCGTTGCTCGCAACAATCGGTAACTCAAGACGTTCAGCACCAACAAGCAACAATGCAGTCTCTGGATTTCGTTGAAAGGACATTTTTTGTGCTCCTTCGGAAGGACGGGTCCCCTTGCCGCTGGAATACCTGCTGTGAAGTCCCTAAGCGGGGTTCCCGGGCGGGTACAGCGGGTGGGATGAAATGAGAAAGGACGTTCGAGGACGCCGAACGATCGAAGTTGAGCGAAACCATTCTTCGGCAATTCCCCTCCCATCGGTGAGCGAAGGACGAGAGGGGAATCTAATCGGAAGCTTCTACTCGGATTGCTGCGTCAAACCGAAGGAAAAGAACGGTTTCTGACAATGCGCGGGAACCGGCGAGTGCTTATACCATCAATGGAAGAGTGGTCAAAGTGAACCGCCGCTCGGTTACGCGCAGTGAATAAGTAGTGCGCATAGGGCTCGCGGTTTCATAGCAAGGTTGGTTCTGTTATGTCGGGCCGACGCTTCGTCCGGTTTCGCAAAGGAATCCAGCCTGTGCATCTTGTCTTTGACACGCGGCCGAACGTGTTTACAATCGAGTGAATGAAACCTGTGCCCCTCTGTTTGGTGACCGACGCGAGTGCTTTTCACGACGTTTCGCCAAGAAACACTGCAGGCATCGCTTTGCAGCTTTGTCTCGAAGCAAACAGTACGATCAAGTACTCGGGACTAATCGGGGAGTCTGATCCGGTGCAGGCCGAGCTTTTTGCGGGGCTTGTTGGTATCTGGCTAGCCCGCACCGCCGCCGGTTGTCAGCAGCAGCTTCCGCGGTTGCAGTGGTACACGGATAGTCAGGTAGTCAGAGAGGGAATGACGCTTCATCTGCCAAAATGGCAGGCAGCGAACTGGCATACCAAAAGAGGAGAAGCGTTGCGACATGCATCGCTTTGGCGAGCGATGTCCTCTCTAGCTGTCACCGTCGAGATCGAAACTCTGACACCCCAATCTTCTCAAATTCTGCGGATGCACCGTGCTTGCGATCGTGCATCACGATGGGCTGCCGCGAAAGGAGAACGGCTGCTTGCCGGTACAGCTTGGAAGAAAGTAGGACGTCTTGCCGAACAGCGTCCTGAAGCAGCATGGACCTTGTTCGACCTTCGTTCGGCTTTTGCAGCGAGCAGCAACTCCTCCTGCGAGCAGCTATTCGCCGTCCTTCACAAGACGCTGCAACCGCACTCAGCCTTCCCGTTCACCGACGTGCCCTAGCAGACTGCCTTATGGCTAAGATAAGCGCTGCTTATGTGGTAATTTTGTTGACATAAGAGCCTTTTATGGTAGCGTCGAGCGAGAAAACGCTTGGAGCGCCATGAATCCCTCGGCCCTTAAAATGTTCTGTGACGTGGTCCGCTTGCAAAGTTTCTCCGACGCCGCAGTCGAGAATCGGATTACGCAAGCAGCGGTGAGTCAAAATGTGATGCAGCTCGAGCGTAGGCTCGGAGTAAAGCTGATCGATCGCAGTAAGCGCCCATTCCAGCTCACTCAAGAGGGAACCCTCTACTACGAGGGCTGTAAGGATCTCGTCGAGCGCTATTACGAAGTCGAAAGCGAGGTGAAGACTCTTCAAGGTGAGATCAAGGGGAGGGTGCGGGTAGCCGCCATCTATTCCGCGGGCATTTCGGAAATTAGCAAGTGCATCCAACTCTTCACGCAACAGTATCCGAGTTGCAACGTGCGTTTGGCATTCCTTCATCCGCACCGCGTCTATGAAAGTGTCTTGGGCGATGAGGCTGACTTGGGTTTCGTCTCCTATCCTCGCTTACGCCACGAGTTGGCGGCAATTCCATGGCGCGACGAGCCGATGGTAGTCGTCTGTGCGCCGCACCATCCGTTAGCAAAGCAAGGCCCGTTAGCAAAGCAAGGCACGCTTCGATTTGAAAAGCTAGCCGGTGAACGCTTCATTGCATTCGACCCCGATCTGACTATTCGAAAGGAGATCGATCGCTATCTTCGAAGACACAACGCGGAGGTCTCGGTCTGCATGGAATTTGATAACGTCGAGACGATCAAACGGGCGGTAGAAGCAGGAGAAGGAGTCGCCATTCTCCCGGAGCCCACGGTGACTTCAGAAGTCGCGGCTGCAGACTTGGTGGCATTGCGCCTTCCTGCGGCGGGTCTCGTGCGCCCCCTCGGGATTATCTACCGCAAGAACCGTATGTTCTTCCGCGCGGCAGATCGGTTCATTGAGATGATTCAGGCGATGGCCGGGGTGCCCGGCAAATCCGCTGCTGCGTAATCACGTTTCCAGCTTTTTGATGATGTCGACCGGTAGTGTCCGGAGGGGGAAGTATGTGGAATGAACAGGGGCTGTACTGTCCGCAGTTTGAGCATGATGCGTGTGGCGTCGGGTTTATCGCCCAACTGAACGCCAAAGGCAGTCATCTGATTGTCGACCAGGCACTTACGATGCTTGCCAATCTCGAGCATCGGGGCGGTGTCGGCAGCGATCCCGCGACCAGTGACGGTGCCGGTATCTTGCTTGATATTCCCCATGCATATTTCGCATCCGTGCTCCCGTGCGCCCTTCCGGAGCGAGGCACCTATGGTGTGGCGATGCTCTATCTACCGCGCGAGGAAGGTCGCCGGGCATGGCTGGAACAGCTTATTACTGAAGCGGTTGAAGCCGAGGCGTTCGAAATTGTCGCCTGGCGTACCGTGCCGGTCGTAAGCGAAGTAGCGGGTCGCCTCGCGAGGACGAATGAGCCGCTGATACGACAGCTCTTTGTCCGCTCTCGGATTACCGATCATCCGGAAGAACTCGAACGAAGACTGTATATCTTGCGTCGAGTGTTGGAGAACAGCAAAGCGCTTCGCGAGGCTGCCGGCGCAGAACACTGCTATGTCGCAAGCTTTTCGTCAAAGACCATTGTCTACAAAGGTCTCTTGCCTGCCGATCGTATCGGAGCATATTTCTCCGACCTTGCTTGCAGCGAAGTGAGTAGTCGGTTTGCAATCGTACATCAACGGTACAGCACGAACACGTTTCCCTCTTGGAGCTTGGCGCATCCCTTTCGACTACTTGCGCACAACGGAGAGATAAATACCCTGCGTGGTAACTTGACCTGGATGAGGGCGCGCGAAGAACTGATGTCGTCGCCGCTGTTCGGCGACGACCTTCGGAAGGTCCTGCCGTTGATGCCGCCCGGACGCAGCGATTCGGCCTACCTTGATGCCGCACTGGAGTTGCTGTTGCACGGCGGTAGAACCCTTCCGCACGCTTTGGCAATGCTCATACCGGAAGCGTGGGAAGAAGATCGGACCATGGACGCCCGGAAACGTGCCTTCTACGAGTACCACTCGTTTCTGATGGAACCGTGGGATGGCCCCGCATCGCTTGTCTGCACCGACGGCACATTTCTGGCGGCCACGCTTGATCGAAACGGACTTCGTCCCAGTCGCTTCACGATTACCACTGATGGACTAGTGGTGCTTGGTTCCGAAACCGGAGCGTTACCGATCGCCGCAGACAGAGTGCTCCAAAAAGGACGGTTGGAGCCGGGGAAGATGCTCTTGCTGGATTTCGAAAGCGGCCGGCTTGTCCCCGACGAAGAACTGAAGGCGACTCTCGCCGAACGGCGTCCGTACGGCGACTGGTTGGCTACCAACGTGCTGCGATTGACGGTGCCGGAGCAGGTAGTAGAGGAGCATCCCCCGCGCGCACTCTTTCGCATGTTCGGTTACACGGCGGAAGATCTCCAGGTGATACTGCAGCCGATGGCGGAGACCGGGCAGGAACCGCTCGGTTCGATGGGGGCGGATACGCCGCTTGCAGTGTTCAGTGATCTGCGTCCCTTGTTGTACGGCTACTTCAAGCAGCTCTTCGCTCAGGTCACCAATCCTCCGCTTGATGCGATACGAGAGCGAATGATGACCTCGCTTCGCTCTGTTCTCGGATGCTCCGGCAATCTGCTCGACGAGGAGACGAAGCATTGCCGCCAACTGGTCTTGGATGCTCCGGTTATAGCTCCCGCCGCGCTTGAGGCAATCAAGGCGCTGAGTTCAGACTCTTTTCCTGTGGTGACGCTACGCGCCGTCTATCCGATCGGCGAAGAGGAGGAGACGCAGGCCGTCGCTTTGGAAGAGGCGCTCATGGCGCTCTGTCTGGAGGCAGAAGGCGCCGTGCGAGGGGGAGCGGTAGTGCTCATCCTGTCCGATCGGGTCGAATTGGGCAAGAGTGCTCCGCTGCCGGCGCTCCTTGCTTGTGCCGCAGTCCACCATCATCTGATTCGCCTCGGGCTGCGGATGCGATGCGGCATAGTCGTCGAGTCCGGAGAGCCTCGCGAAGTGCATCACTTCGCCTTGCTGGTGGGATACGGGGCAGGAGCAGTCTGTCCCTATCTTGCGCTGGCAGCGCTCCGCTATCTGGTCCCGCGGGAAGAAAGCACAGCGGCATTGTCGCGCACGAAGTTCGAGCTGAACTATCTGGATGCCGCAAACAAGGGCGTTCTGAAGGTGATGTCGAAAATGGGTATCTCTACCCTGCAAAGTTACCGTGGTGCCCAGATTTTCGAAGCGGTGGGGCTCGCTACGGAACTTGTCGAGCGACATTTCTCCGGCACTCCTTCGCGCATTGGCGGAGCGACGCTTGGTGCGATTGCTTTGGAGAACGTGCGACGCCATCGTGCGGCGTTGAGCGATGGGCCTGACACCGGTCAAATCGACTTTCCTCAGTCGGGAGAGTACCAATGGCGACGGGGAGGGGTCGAGCATTTGAATGAGCCGCTCTCGTTAGCGTTGCTGCAGCGGGCCGCTCGCGAGAATTGTCCGCGTTCGTATCGTCAGTTTGCCGATACCGTGAATGCGCAGCATTTGCGAATGGGCACGTTGCGGTCGCTGCTCGAGTTCGCGCCGCAAAGAGACGCGATCCCGCTTGATGAAGTTGAGCCGGCATCGGAGATTGCAAAGCGCTTTCGCAGTGGGGCGATGTCCTTCGGATCGATTTCCTTCGAAGCTCATGCGACGTTAGCGATTGCGATGAATCGACTCGGCGCAAAAAGCAACACCGGCGAGGGTGGTGAGGACCCTCTCCGCATGCATGCATTTGATTCTATCGACGCCATGCGGGAAGCGTTTCGCCATGTTTCGCCATGGGTCGCGTCTCTTCTCACGGAGGGTGACTCTGCGCGAAGCGCAATCAAGCAGGTTGCCTCGGCGCGGTTTGGTGTCACCAGCGAGTACTTGGTACACGCAGATGAGCTGCAGATAAAAATCGCGCAAGGGGCGAAACCCGGTGAAGGCGGGCAACTTCCGGGACACAAGGTTGATGCCTGGATTGGGCGTGTCCGTCACGCAACACCGGGAGTCGGTTTGATTTCACCTCCTCCGCACCATGACATTTACTCGATTGAGGACCTTGCTCAGCTTATCCACGATCTGAAGAACGCCAATCCTGCGGCAGCTGTTAGCGTCAAGCTGGTAGCGGCGATCGGTGTGGGGACTGTCGCGGCGGGAGTCGCCAAGGGCAGGGCCGATGTGATCCTGATTAGCGGAGCGGAAGGCGGCACAGGTGCTTCTCCGCTGTCGTCGATTCGACACGCCGGTCTCCCGTGGGAGCTCGGCCTTGCCGAGACGCAGCAGGTCCTGTCCATGAACGGATTGCGCGAGCGGGTCCGTCTGGAGGTCGATGGTCAACTCCGCACCGGACGAGATGTCGCGATTGCGGCGCTGCTCGGTGCAGAGGAATTCGGATTTGCGACAGCGCCTCTCATCGCCTTGGGCTGCGTGATGATGCGGAAGTGTCACCTGAACACCTGTCCGGTTGGTGTTGCCACTCAGAACCCGGTACTTCGGAAGCGGTTCAACGCAAAGCCTGACGATATCGTCAACTATCTGCTCCTGGTCGCCGAAGATGTGCGGCAAATAATGGCGTCGCTCGGCTTTCGGACAATCGATGAAATGGTCGGTCGGACTGAGTTTCTGCGGGCAGGCGATACCAAACGATTCGAGAAGGCGGGAACACTGAACCTTGACGTCCTACTTCACCGTACAGGCGAGCGTACCGGAGTTGAGGTGCAAGCCCACGGGATAGAGGAGAACTTTGACAGCAAGGTCCTCCTTCCGCTTGTAGAAGCCGCCTTGGAGCAAGGCGAGCAGGTTTCCCGGTCGTTCGAGATTAGAAACGTGCATCGCTCGGTTGGAACCCGCATCGGTTCGGAGGTGACGAGACGTTGCACGGGGCAGCCGCTGGATCCGGATCGACTGCATTTCAAGTTTCACGGATCTGCCGGGCAGAGTTTTGGTGCGTTCATTCCTCAAGGGGTTACTCTAGAACTGGTAGGCGACGCCAACGACTATGTCGGGAAGGGGCTCTCGGGCGGGACAGTGATTGTCTATCCACCAGCCGAGATCTCCCCGAACGCCGGGTCGAACGTGATCATCGGGAATGTCGCACTGTATGGTGCAACCGGCGGTGCCGCGTGGATCCGAGGCATCGCCGGAGAACGCTTTGGTGTGCGAAACAGCGGTGCCGATGCAGTTGTAGAGGGAATCGGAGCCCATGGCTGTGAGTATATGACGGGAGGGAGAGTGGTGGTCTTGGGACCGGTCGGGCGGAATTTCGCCGCCGGAATGAGCGGTGGCATCGCGTATGTGCTTGATCCCGGCGGGGAGTTTCGAGCCAC
Organism: Bdellovibrionales bacterium; assembly: GCA_020434415.1. Taxonomy (GTDB): domain Bacteria; phylum Bdellovibrionota_C; class UBA2361; order SZUA-149; family SZUA-149; genus JAGRAW01. The sequence continues at coordinate 405 of JAGRAW010000059.1, read as the reverse complement.
TCGTTGCAATCGTGAACTAGTGCTACTTGAGCGGGTCGTCGACCACCACGAGCAAGTGGGACTTCGTTCCTTGATTGAACGGCATGCCTCGTTGACTGGGAGTGCCGTCGCGAGGGATCTCCTCTCGTCGTGGGGACAGGCCATCGAGCAGTTCGTCCGGGTTATCTCAGCCGAGTATAAGGCGGTCACCGAAGGGGGCTGGGAAGTAGCGCAGCAGGCGAGCGCAATGGCAGGAGCACGATGAGCAGGAAGACTGGTTTTCTTACCGTTCCGCGGCAGGATCCTGAAGAGCTTTGTCCGCAAGAGCGCATCAACCATAACAGGGAGTTCGTGCTTCCTCTTGGGTCGGAGCAACTGCGCGAGCAAGCGTCACGTTGCATGGATTGTGGCGTGCCGTTTTGTCAC
>JAGRAW010000599.1 GCA_020434415.1 Bdellovibrionales bacterium | reverse complement strand
GGATGCGGTCAACACTAATGCCGGAACAACCGCGAGCAGGAAGCCAATCAGCAGAACAGCGGGACTGTACCAAATGCCAAAGCGTTCGATGATTCGTTGACTCTCTCCTCTGCGTTCCTGCGCCTCTTCGACCATCTGAATGATGCGAGAAATTGTGTTCTCGGAAAACGCCTTGGTTGCCTTCACCGTCAATGAGCCTTCAGCGTTGATGCTGCCCGCGTAGACCACATCGCCGACGGCTTTTTCAACCGGAACGCTCTCGCCAGACACTGGACCTTCATCAAGACTGGAAGCACCTGCGACGACCTCGCCATCTGTCGGTACAGACTGACCGGGATGTACCAGAAACTCGTCGCCGGGATTCAAGTCCTCGACTGGAACTTCGCGTTCTATTCCGTCGACGAGCAGCAATGCCGTCTTGGGCGTCAAGTCCATCAGCGCTCGAATCGCCGACCGTGTTTTTGATTCCGTGTATCCTTCGAGCGCCTCACTGATCGAATATAGAAACACCAGCATCGCCGCTTCGGCAGGTTGGCCGAGCACGTAGGCCGAAATTGCGGCGACTGTCATTAGCAGCTCAATGCCAACTCGACGCTCGAAGAGCACTTCTTCAATTGCTTCGCGACCGAAGTAGTATCCGCCGACCAGAATACTGAGCGTGTATACGGTCAACGGCAGCCAATCGGGAAGGGCGTAGCCAAGCAACCAACCGGCAAGTAGCAGCACACCTGAGATTAGTGAGAAAAGAACCTTCGGGTCTTTCAAGATTGGAGTCTGCCCAGCGGTTTCTCCCCGTTTCTGAACTGAGAAACCGAGCTTACGAAGAAGGTTTTCGAGGTCATCCTGTGAAACCTTCTGTTCCTCGGCTCGAATACGAATGGTTCCCGAAGAAGCCAAGATTTGAAGCAATTCGACATCTGACTGAGATTCGAGTGACCGGCGCAAGCGCGCCGCGTCATTCTCACAATCCATGTTAGCAACTCGGAAACGGTATTCTTTCATAATTCACATTCCATCGCGTTTCATTATTCACTGTGCCGCTACTCGCTCTGACTGGTCCTCAAACTGCACGGAGCGGTCATCGTCCCTTTTTCAATTTGCCTACATTTGTTGAGACTCCATTCTCGAAAAAAACGACATCGGGAAGAACAGCGAAGCGCAAGGGGATGCGTTACATGCTCATTTCCGCTTTGTTTAGATGGAAAAAGAACTGAGTTAGGGCGTTAGATTAGAGGTGATTGGAGCCGTACGATTTCACCGGCTGGCGAAACGCTTACTCAGACCCCAGCCACCAAGACGTTCACTGCGTTCCTTGTTCGGGAACGAGGTCGATTGATTGGGGATCGTCGGCAGGCGACCCTGCATCCAATTTCGGCCCAAAGTTACGCGAACACTTTTTATTGCAGTGGTCTTGGAGGCATGCTGAGGCCGTGGGGGCCGAACAACCAAACATGCAGCCGGGCTGGACGAGCAGCACGATCGCAAGGCACATGTTGACAGCTCTTCGCGCGATTCGTCCCAACCCTGTTCTGAACAGCATGCTCACTCGGATTTGACATATTCACTCTTCCGGTTTCGGGGGCTTATGGCCAGTTTTCGCTTCGTAGCGAGCGGCGAATTTGTCAAATCGTGCGGGACTGCAAAGGAAGCACTGCGATTCGGGGCGACCATGCTCTTCACACCAGTCACCGGCCTTCTTGAACTTTACGACCAGAGATTTGTCACACTGGGCACACTCTTCCTCGGGCACACCGTGCTCGACGCACCACCAGCCGCCATGACTATGATCTACGTTGGTTACCACCGCTGAATCGGTTGATTCGTCCTTAGCCGTCTCAACTTTACCGCAACCACTCAGCATCAATGCGCTCAGTGAAAGCAACCCGATCATTGTCAGCAACCCAAACGTGAGGCTGTGGGTGCGAAACATCCGCTTCATAAAATTCTCCTTCGGCATCGCCGAACTGAAGTTAGACCGAC
>JAGRAW010000598.1 GCA_020434415.1 Bdellovibrionales bacterium | reverse complement strand
AACTACCGCTCAAACTGACGATTTGGGTTTTGCGTCCGACGGTTCCCGAGGGGGTGGGCAAGGCGTTTGCTCAAGTGCTCTGAGTCGAAAAGGGGGGCAAGGCGTTTGCTCAAGTGCTCTGAGTCGAAAAGGGGGGGAGTCGAAAAGGGGGGCAAGAGCTGCGGAGTCGCCACGAGCCTCGGCCGATTGATTCTTTCTGTTGCTCAGGTACGAGGAGGGCTTGAGTTCCGACCGAAGACGTTAGAAGCGGCGACGCGATCGGAGTAGACGCGGAAGCGCGCTGTTGCCGGGATGTATCTTCAGGGCGTCTCGACGCGGAAGGTGAAGCGGCCGAAAGGCTTTCGCTTTGTTGGATCGCTGCAGTATAACCGCCAATACGACCAGTATACTGAGAATGGGTGCATGGGTTTTGTCCTCTCGACGCTGATTTTCTTGATCTTTGCCGCAGTGCTGTTGGTGGTGAGTCAGGACGTACAGGTCTTCCCGGCGGCACTGATGTCGCTTCATCGGCGCCCTGTTCGCGATCCTAAGACACTCCCAACAGAAATTGAATCGACCTTCATCACTACTCTTGACGGCAAGAAGCTAGAGGTTTGGCGTTTAGCTGCTGACGACGCCGAGGCAAAGCCGTACGTTGGGATCGTTTTTCACGGAAACGGCGGATCTTTGGAGGCCTTTCTACTGACCCAGCTTTGGTTTCAGGAGCTGGGCATCACGAGTTACGGCTTCGACTACCGCGGATTCGGCCGAAGCACGGGCTGGCCGAATGAAGCGGGCGTCTACCGCGACTGCGACGCAGTCTATAAGTATGTGACTGAACGCGAAAGCGTCAGTCCCGCGGAATTGGTGGTTCTCGGCATATCAGTAGGTGGACCCTTTGCAGCCCGGATTGCCGGCCTCCATAAGCCGAAGCTCCTGATACTAGTCTCTACCTTTTCCAGCATTCAGCATCTTGTCCGCCAACTACCACTTATCCGCCACTTCCGAAGGCTCTGCTGGTACAAGCTTCCGACCATTGAGTACGTTGGTGAACTTGACGACACCAACCTCCTCTTACTTCACGGCGAGCGGGATCGCACTATCTCATCCACCCATTCGATTGCGTTACAGCAGGCGTATAGGGGCACCGGAAAGGTAAAGCTGCTGTTGTCGCCGCACGCCGATCACAACAATGTATTCTACCTAGAGCGGCGACGGCTCGGGGAAGAAACACTCGACCTTCTGTAGGCCCAGCCGCGCTGCGGTCCCAGTCCGTGTCTCCGGCAACCAATTGAAGGCGCAGGCCTCAGCAGCAGCGACGACAGGAGTTGCTGCTCGATTCAGCGGAGCATGCGGTACCATCTGCGGTAGACCCGGATGATTTTGTCATCCGGATGATCGCGGCCAGTAGTAGCAGCAACAGACCGAAGAAGAGCCAACTGGGCAGGCCGCTGATTTCCGGTAAGGTCACTTTGCCCAAGTCGAGTACGGGAGCAAGGTGATTGCTCACCCATGGGTGCACTTCGGCATAAAGCATTGCGCCGACAATCATGCCGAGGACGCCGAACCGAGCGTCTTTCGCCCCCTCCGCCATGGCTGCGAGTCCGGTACCGGGGCAGTAGCCGAGCACTACCATGCCGATACCGAAGATTGCGCCGCCAAGCGCGACCGGCAGTACTGCTGCGCTCTTGATGTGCCACGCCGGGAGTAGCTCGAAAGCCGCAAGGGTATAAACGCCGATGCCGCCGACCACCACTGCGGACAGCATGACTTTGAGCACAGTGAAGTCCCTGAGCAAGAACTGGTTCAGGATCACCTCAGCTTTCGTAACACGAGCTTTGTATAACAAGAAGCCGAACACGAGGCCGGCACCCAGTCCTTGAGCTAACTGTAGCGGGTCGGCAAAGAGAGTTGCGCCGTTCATACCGATTCTCCTTTGTTGTCCAGTGTCGTGTCGGCCACTATCGTGTTGTTTGGCGTGGTGCGATACAGCATGAAGGCCGCCGGAATCCCG
>JAGRAW010000597.1 GCA_020434415.1 Bdellovibrionales bacterium | reverse complement strand
TTTCGGATCGCATCGGTAATCGCTGTTTTGCGAAGTGAGTGAACGCCAATTCCTCGACCACCGAGTCTGTCTGGTGAGATCCCAGCCATGCGGCAGTACTTTTTCACGAGCCGCCACGGTGTCTTGCGGTTCATCGGCCTTCGCTCAAAGCCGAGGCCATCGGGTGAGAGTGGCCGAAAGAGCGGGCCTTCAAGGTCCTCCCCTAGTCCCGCTTCCTGAACGTAGCGGAGCACAGGACGGGCCGCGTCGAGAAGGATCTTCCTCGCTCGCTTGTTTCGCTTCTCAGTTACGTGCAGAAAATGCTCGACGCCGTCGAACTCAAGATGACCGACGCACGCATTTATGACAGCAGACACGCGACAGCCGGTGATGAAAAACGTTTGAAGTATCGCAAGATCGCGAAGCCCTTGAAGGGTATCGGTTGGTACAGCTTCTAAGAGTGCAACAGCTTGCTCCCGCGTGAGAGAAGGCGTTGTGTTTTTGGCAACCTGTGGAGCCTTTACGGTCGATAGATCCTGGGCGACCTTCCAAGGAACGAGACCCTTTTCAGCAAACTGCCGATAGGCACCTCGGAGCACAGACAGCCGCCTTGCTACCGTCGTCGGTCGAAGACCAGCTTTCAGCATCGCTCCCTTATAGAGCCGGACATGGTCTGCGGTGACGGCAAGCGGACTGACTCCTAGCCTTTTCATGTGCTCCACAAAATCGGCCAGATCGTGCCCGTACGCGCGGAAAGAGTGGTCGGACTGAAGAACATCACTCACCCACGGAACAAGAGCACTCGCGGGCGTATTGGGGCCAGAGAGTTCCCCGGCTGCTGAAAAGATCTGAGCCAGAACCCCGGACACTTTTTGACCGTGGTCGACCTCGGACAATTCCTGACCGGGGTTGCTGATTGCCGGAACGTTTGCTTCGCTCTTCACTAAGTTGTTGGTTTCACCCTCTTTACTCACTTCCCTCCTTGGACTGCATCGATTCTATAACACAGCATGGAACATAAAGCACATTATGTCCCTACCATGCCTATCATCATTGGTGTCTTGCTGTCGAGTACTATTCGACGCAACACGATGTAAACTCTTGAATTGACTTCGAATATTCGCGGAACGACGGACTTCACGTTGGTCTATTGGTCCAAACACAATTTCAAATTCTGGACCAATGCGGGACTTGATGCTTCAACAGTAGGCACTTGAAATCCCTCATGGATTTTTCCAGCGTTGCTCCAAGAATCTAAAAGTCTAAGCCTTAAAACAACCTGTTGTACGGTGAGGTTGCTGAGTGCTAACGTCACTGCATGGGGCACAACCGAAGAGCAAGGCAAGATCCAAGCGTTAACGCTGTTATCCTGAGGACTTATGCGGATCTCGCGAAGTACGTCCAGGCCTTCGCTGCAGGTCACATCAACTTGCTAATCCTCGTTGGTCCACCTGGCCTTGCGAAAAGTAGAACGGTTCGAGAGCACCTTCCCAAAGACTCTTGCTGGATCGAGGGGAACGCAACCGCATTCGGGATCTATCAAGCAATATACCGAAACCGGGACGAATTCATTGTCATTGACGATGTCGATTCCCTGTACGCCGACAAGCATGGCGTCAGGTTGCTTAAATGCCTTTGCCAGACAGAGCGTGAGAAATCAGTCGGATGGCATTCCGCCTCACGGCAGCTTGAGCGTGCCGGTATTCCGAGAGAGTTTAAGACAGCGAGTCGCGTAGTGATCATCTGCAACGACTGGAAGACGCTCAATCGAAACGTGGCCGAACTCCAAGATCGCGGCCATGTACTGGAGTTTGCCCCTACGCCCCGTGAGGTCCATGACCGTGCAGCGAGCTGGTTTCGCGATCACGAGATTCTCGATTGGTTCGAGGCGAATCTTCACCGCTTCTCTCACCTCTCCCTTCGCCTCTATATCCGAGCTGCTGAATTGAAATCGGCTGGCCTGGACTGGAAGGGACTTGCGCCCATGGAGCCAACCGACGAGCGACGCCGCCTCGT
>JAGRAW010000596.1 GCA_020434415.1 Bdellovibrionales bacterium | reverse complement strand
ACCCACTCGATAGAACTCCTGCTCTTGCAAGAAACGAAGCATTTTTACCTGCACCGGCAGGCTGAGCTCTCCGATTTCGTCTAGAAACAAGGTGCCGCCATTTGCGAGTTCGAAATGACCGATTCGCTTCTCCACGGCATGCGTGAAAGCTCCCTTCTCGTGGCCGAACAACTCGGACTCAATCAGCGTCTCGGGTATCGCAGCACAATTGAGGGCGATAAACGGACCATCGACACGGCTGCTGCGACGATGAATTTCACGGGCAATCAGTTCTTTCCCGGTGCCGGACTCCCCCGTAATCAGGATGGTGGTATCACGCCGTGCCAGCTGGTCGACCTTCTGGTAGAGCTCGCCCATCAGGGGATGCTGCCCGACCATGCTGCCGAAATCTCCTTCCATGGCTGGAAGGTCACTCCGGCTATGCTCGAAAGTCTGCACCTTTGTCGGGCTGGAGCGACCTTGGGCACCACTTTTCAAGGTCTCTTCGATCAGGCTCACCAACTCATCCACGTCGAACGGCTTGTTGAGGTAGTCTACCGCCCCGAGTTTGATCGCTTGCACCGCGGTCTTCACCGTCTTTGAAGCAGTGAGCATGATTACCGGGAGCGACGGATGCTTGACTCGCACGCGCTCGAGCAACTCGATTCCATCGACGCCGGGCATCATCACGTCCAAAAGCACAAGGTCGGGTACGGCTTCGGGCTCTGCGTCGGACTCGGTGACACCGAGAACGGCAAGCGCCTCTGTCCCCGTCCCTGCCGTCTGCACGGTGTAGAGGCGGCTGAGGATCAGTTGCAAAGACTCTCGAACGGACGATTCATCATCGACAATCAGTAGTCGATGCTTGCGCTTCTTCTCGTCGTGTTGGACTACCATTGAACCTGTCGGACCCCCTTGCGGCATGACTGGAACTGCGAGCTGCGAGCCGACCGCGCTCGTTCAGAAATACTTGAATAAGCCCAGCCGTCTGCTGTGGCAATCGAAAGTATCAGAGGTTATGATGCACAAAATCGTGCGGCCGAACGTCTTTCTTGAACAATTTCGCACGGGCTGAACGACATGCAATGTTATGACATTTCAATGCCTTAGAATGTTGGGCTGCAAACTGAAGCGTTGGGGCGCCTGCGGTCTGCTGCTTGCCGTGGCGATAAGCGGGCCGGTTTCTGCGGATACGTCCGAGATGAAGAGCATGGCGCAACTGCCTGATCCGGGCGCCTTCCAGACCCAAATCCGAGCCATTCCCGAGCTTATGCTGGCGGCGGAGAAACTAAACCGCGGCAAAGCGCTAACCGCGCCTGCGAAGGGGAAATACTCGGAAGCCGCTGCTGAAGCTCGTCGGCTACTCGGCACATTGTCGCGCGGTTACCACGACGAGTTGTATTTTCTCCTGGGAGTCGCTCAGCAGCAGCTTGGACAGTCCGCTGATGCGCTCGCGTCCTATGAACGTTCGCTGGCATTGCGTTCGAACAATCAAGCTGCTCGATTCCGACGAGCGGAGCTCCTACAACAGGCCAATCGACTCGCCGAAGCCGATGCCGAATTCCGGGAGCTTCTGTGGGCCGGCGAAGATGAGAAGCACCTCGTGCTCTACCGCTTGGCGCAAGTGCTCATCGCTCAGGGCAAAGGCGAAGAAGCGCTAAAACTTTCAGAACAAGCGCGCCAGCAGTCCCCGGGCTTCGTTCCCGTGTTACGCCTTCTCGTCGACATTCGGAAACGACAGCTGGAACTGGCCGAAAACCCGACCGAGAAAGCGCACCTGGAAGCCCAGATCGCTGCAGACTTGGCTGTCATTTCAGCGCAGGACCCGACCGACCGCGACGCAGGGCTGGCACTCGCGCGGTTCCTTCTCCAAGACAGCGACCCCCTGCTCAACGCGCAGCGCCTCGCCGAAGCCGAAGCAATCGCTCAGCGACTTGCCGATGCATCCGGTTTTGCCGATGGCGAGAGCGTCCGGGTGCTGTTCGATGCACAAGTGAAGCGCGGGAAGCTCTCCGAAGCCGA
>JAGRAW010000595.1 GCA_020434415.1 Bdellovibrionales bacterium | reverse complement strand
GCTACAGGCGCTGGAGTTATTCAGCGAACTGAGGAATCGCCCCACTAGAATGCCCAGTCTTCGTCCTGGGTATCGACCGTTGTCCCGATAACATACGAAGACCCGGAGCCGGAGAAGAAGTCGTGGTTCTCATCCGCGTTCGGCGCAAGGGCAGAGAGGATGGCCGGACTAACCTTGGTGATTTCCGGCGGGAACAGCGCTTCGAAGCCCAGATTCATCAAGGCCTTGTTCGCGTTGTAATGCAGGAAGTGTTTCACCTCTTCGGTCAGTCCGACAGTGTCGTACAGACTCTTGGTATACTTCGTTTCGTTCTCATACAGGTCCATCATCAGGCTGATGGCGAAGTTCCGAAGTTCAAGCTGTTCCATCGGGGTGCATTTATTGAACCCCTTTTGAAACTTGTACCCGACATAGTAACCATGCACCGCTTCATCACGAATGATGAGACGAATCAAGTCCGCCGTATTCGTGAGGCGAGCTCTGCTTGACCAGTACATTGGAAGGTAGAAGCCGGAATAGAAAAGAAATCCTTCCAAAAAGACACTGGCAATTTTTTTCTTCAGCGGATCGTGGGACTCATACTGGTCGAGGATCAGCGCGCTTTTGCGTTGCAGATGCTCGTTTTCTTGGCTCCACTCATACGCGTCATCGACATCTCGCGTCGAGCAGAGCGTCGAGAAGATCGACGAATATGAGCGAGCATGCACGGCTTCCATGAAGGCGATGTTACACAGCACCGCTTCTTCATGCGGCGTGACGGCGTCCGGTATCAAGGCCGGTGCGCCGACGACGCTTTGAATCGTGTCGAGCAGGGTGAGGCCGGTGAAGACGCGGATCGTGAGACGCTGTTCCTCACCAGTGAGCACTGCCCACGAAGCGACATCATTGGACAGCGGCACCTTTTCCGGTAGCCAGAAGTTGGAGGTCAACCGGTTCCAGACCTCCAAATCTTTCTCGTCCTCCAGTCTGTTCCAATTGACCGCAGGAATTCGGTTGTAATTTGTCTTAGCTTCCAGCTTAACAGCAGCGTTTGCCGACACGTGACGTCTCCCTAACTGAAGTTCTATCTCACCATCGGAGCGCTTTTCCCGGCCCTCAATCGGCCGAAGCGACCCGGATTACAAGCTACAAGACACGCAACCTTCCACCTCGGTGCCCTCGAGAGCCATTTGCCTCAACCGAACGTAGTAGATTGTCTTTATGCCTTTCTTCCAAGCGTAGATCTGAGCTTTGTTGATATCCCGAGTCGTCGCCGTATCGGGGAAAAATAGCGTCAGCGACAATCCCTGATCCACGTGCTGAGTTGCGGCAGCATAGGTATCGATTATCTTCTCCGGACCGATCTCGTAGGCATCTTGATAGTATTCAAGATTCTCATTCGTCATGTAGGGCGCCGGATAATACACCCGACCTATCTTGCCTTCCTTGCGAATCTCGATTCGCGAGGCGATGGGATGAATCGATGAGGTCGAATTGTTGATGTACGAGATGGAGCCGGTCGGCGGAACTGCCTGCAGATAGGCGTTGTAGATTCCGTGCGCCATTACATCAGCCCGCAGTGCCTTCCAATCCTCCTGCGTGGGGATTGCGATGCCGGCGTCTTTGAACAACTTCCGCACTTTCAGTGTCGTGGGCGCCCACTGCTTCTCGATGTACTTGGTGAAATACTCGCCTGAGGCATATTTGGAGCGCTCAAAACCGTCGAAGGTCTGACCACGCTCGCGAGCAATTTTGTTTGACGCCCTGATTGCGTGGTAGGTCACGGTGTAGAAGTAGATATTCGTGAAGTCTACTCCTTCCTCGGAGCCGTAGAAGATGCGCTCTTTGGCAAGGTACCCATGGAGGTTCATCTGGCCCAGGCCGATGGCGTGCGAGCGGCGATTGCCTTCGGCGACAGAGGGGACGCAATCCAAATCGCTCATATCCGACACGGCAGTGAGCGAGCGAATTGCTGTCTCCACCGTCATTCCGAAATCCGACGACTCCATCGCCTTCGCGACGTTCATCGACCCCA
>JAGRAW010000594.1 GCA_020434415.1 Bdellovibrionales bacterium | reverse complement strand
GGAACACGAACCGTGAGACGTCCACTCTCGACCACCAGGGTCGCGGGATGTTCGAGCGGCCCACCGACTTCCAGGACCGGAGCCGCCGAGAACGTCAACGGATCCCCATCCGGGTCAGCGGCATTGAGCGAGACGACTGCTTCCGCCGATTTCCAGTGCACGCGCTGCGGTGCAATCTCGTTCAGCACCGGCGGTTGATTCCCGAACGTTAGATACACCGTCTGATAGGTCGCACGATTGCCGTCAAATACTCTACCGGTGAACGGAATCGCCCCCTGCCATCCTACCGGCGGATTGATGAAGGCACGCTCCTGGTCCAGTTCGAGAGTAACCCCCTCGGGTAACGCATCGGCGGGAGGAGCATTGAACAGGTAGCTGGGCTCTTGGTGAATTGCAGCAGGCAGATAGGCCAAGGGCGTGCTTGCGGCAAAGCTCCCATTCCAAAGGTAGAGCGCGCCACTAGGCAGAATGGCAAAATCCTTCACTTGCCCGGCAACGGTTCCTCGCACCCACTTCTCACCCCACCCATAGCGATTGAATGATTCACCGCCCGGCGCCGGACCGAAGTCGTACTGCTGATCCAGCTCGCGATACACATGACCCGCGCTCCCGAAAAACGACGTATGCTCCCCAGGACGGTCCTGTGCGTCGGCATCCGCAGGAGCGAGGTCGATTTCGACTTGATCGGTTCGGTAGCTATAGAATTGGTCTTCCAGCGCCGCAATAGCCGGCGCCCGGTCGTAGACCTCGACGAGATATACCGTACGATCCCATGCATGGCCGTCCGTAATGCTTGCTTCGACCAGGAGATACCCGGTGAAGCCCGAGGTCATTTGAATAGTCGCAGTCTGTACGTCCAGGGTCACTCCGGCTGGTGCTTCGGTAAACGGCGGGAGTACATCGAAGAGAAGTTTCGGTTGTCGGTAGTAGACCTGGGGCAGGATGGCGAGCAGCATGCTCTTGTCCAGCGTGCCTTTCCAGGAATACAGTCGCCCATCCGGCAACACGATATAGCGAGCGGACTTATCCTTTCCCTGGAAGCTTCTCTCTTGGAGTCCCAGCGCATTTTGACGGTACGTGGTGGTCTCCAGTCGAAAGTCATACTGCTGATCCAGCCAGTAAGCTTGGCTGTGGTCATACCAGTCAACCGAGAACGTGACCGGGTCGCCATCCGGATCGTAACCGCTCAGCTCGGAGGAGGCCGGCTCAGCCCGCCAGTGGATCAATTGGTCTTCGACTTCGTCGATCACCGGCGGAAGATTGACAACATTGACGTAGAATAGCTGCTCATCCCATGCATTCCCGTCAGTGACCTGCACGGTTATGGGAATCGACATCAACACTCCATCGGGAGGATTGACGAACACTGCGTTCCCCTGAAGCGCAAGCTCGACCCCTTCGGGAAGCGTCACTGACCGCGGATTCCAAAGCTGCTCGGGCGAATGATGCCAAGCCGGGTCGAGCCGGGCGATAAGCTCACTGGAGGCGAAGCTGCCGTTCCAACGATAGAGCGCGCCGTTCGGCAGAATCACGAACTCCACCCGGCTGCCGTCAACGCTTCCGAGCAACCACTTCTCTCGCCACCCGCGCTCGTTCTGACGGAATCCGTCAGGATGAGGCCCAAAGGCGAAGCGTTCCGAAAGGTCCTTCACCTGGGCGTCATGCCATCCGAGAAAGGCTCGAAATTCGATTGGGTCGCCGTCCGCATCCGACGCCGAGAGCGGAATCGTGATCGAATCTCTCCGCCAGCTAATCGCGATGTGTTCCAGCTCCGCAAGTTCGGGTGCGGTGTTCGTGACATAGAGCGGGTAGACAAGGCTATCGGCAACCTTGTCGTCGCTTACCTTGGTCTTCAGCAAGAGGACGCCCGCGTAGCCTTCATCCGGGTCGCTGGTCAGGCTGATATCCACGTTGGCGGTTTCGCCGCCCAAGGGTGCATCCTGGGTATTCGGCAAGAACAGGACATTGTCGACCGTATGGGTCCCCGGCTGATAGGTCGGGGGTGGCGGAACATCGAACAA
>JAGRAW010000593.1 GCA_020434415.1 Bdellovibrionales bacterium | reverse complement strand
GTAGCGCACGTAGAAGCCTTCTCCGCTCTGTTCGCCGTCTGTCGCCTCTACCCGATCGTGGCTGCTGACCGCTCCGACATCTGCACGCTGAAAATACGCGGCAAAGCAATCAAGTGCATCTTCCTCGAGACGAATTTTCGCGTCGGTGAATACCACAATCGCTCCCCGGGCTACCGCGATGGCTGCACGCTGCGCTGACTCCTTGCCTGCTCTTTCCGGAAGTCGTACAAGCTCGACGCCGTACTCGGCGTACGTGCGAACGATTGCATCAGTCGAGTCGTCGCTTGCATCGCTCGCGACGATTACCTGCACCGGGCCATTCTCAATGCGAAGCTGTTCAGCTACGGGTCGTTCACGAAACCGCAGGGCGAGCGTGTTGCGGAGTTTCGCCTCGATCACTTCCTCTTCGTTGCGCGCAGAGATGATGACGGTCACCGAAAGCGGAGGTGCACCCGCTTTATCGTCGGTGACAGGTTGCCGGGAGGCTCGTAGCTGGGTGAACGCGGCAAGAAGCACCGGGTAACCGAAGTACGTGTAGAAAACCGAGAGAAGGCAAATGAAGATAATGAAGGCCATGATCAATCCGCAATTGCGCTAATCGCTTTTACCATAGCGTCGACATCACGCTCCGTTACATAGCGGTGGAGCGGGAGGGTCAAGATTCGCTCTGCAACCGCTCTGGCTCCCGGAGTTTCCCGAGCACGGATGCTTGTTCGAAGCTCCGGATACTCTTGGATGACCGAGGGATAGGATCGGCTCACGCCGAGGCCTCGCGCGGAAAGGTGCTGAAATGCTTGCTCCCGCCCCTCCGCGGTAGGCAGCAAAATCGGATAGCGGATTGGCAGAACGGTTCCGTCAAGCGGTAGCGACCGCTCAGCGAAGGGGCGAACGACCCGACACTGCGCCAAACCAGCTTCCAGCCAATGAAGTCGCTGCAGCACCGAGGACTGGTGCTGCTCAACGAGGGCAACGGCGTGCAGAAGCTGTGTGAGTGACGGAGGGCCGACAGGAAAGGAACGTCGAATGCTTGTCTCTCCAAGCTTCAGAAACGGCAGCCCTGCCGGGAGCCAGTACATTCGCGGATGCTCGAAGAGCCAAAACCCCATGCTTCGCACTATGTCTTGAAGCTCCCGCTGGATACTTAGTCGAGGCCGCTCTGCGCACCGCGGGTCGGTCTCCGTCGCCCCCTCCACCAGCATTCCCCCTCCTCCGATCCCGCAGACCGCCTTGCCTCGCCCAAAGCTCACTACGCCAATGGCACCGCGGAGTCCGACACGAATACCCTCCAGCGACGATCTGAACGCCTGACACGCGTCATCGATGATCGTGATGGCTTCGGTAGCAGCAAACGAGGGAACCGTATCCGGCAGGCCATAAAGATTCGAGAGCACCAGAACTTTAGCCCTGGTCTCGGCAGGCTTGACCACCTGAAGTGTTCGGGGATCGAGATCCCATACTTCGACCTCCCATCCAGCTTCGATGCCCGCGACCGCTACGTCCGGACAGGTGTACGCACCAACGGCAAATACCCTTTCGTGGCCGCTTGCCTCGCACGATCGAAATGCGGTTACCAAGGCTTCCTTGCCGCTCAGTGTCGGAAGGAACTGCCACGGCGGGGTCCCGTAGCGCTTGCCAATCTTCCGGAGCACGGCGTCGTAGGGTTGTGGTCCGAGGGCACGAAATGCGCGATAGAGCTCTGCGGGAGAGCTGAACCCTCCAGCCGGGGCAATCACTCTCATAGAAAGGAGGCCACTCAAAATCGAAGTTCCGCTTCGTGCGGATACCCTAAGGATATACCCAGCCCACTATGAGTTTCGGTTCTCTGCAGCCTTGGCTTGGGCGAAGTATAAAATCTGTTTTGCGCTCAGGATAATTCTGTCAGGCTTGCGGCATCATGCTAAACGCAATCTCAGTCGACGTCGAGGAGTACTTTCACGCGGCGAATTTGGAGCCGCTCATACCACCGGCTCGGTGGTGGCGGGAGGAATCGCGGTTGCGCTACTCAACCGAGCTGGTGCTGGAACTCTTCGAGCGACACCGTGTGCGGGC
>JAGRAW010000592.1 GCA_020434415.1 Bdellovibrionales bacterium | reverse complement strand
AACGAAGATCGCGGCGGAAAGGACCCGCATCACTTATATTCCGGCCCAGCTCTGAGGCCGATTATCGAGCGACTTCTAGCTGGAAAAAGTCGGCGAGCCTGACGTCCGGCTTCTGTCCGGTGAGAAAAAATCTAATCGGATTATCGTTCCGAAACCTTCGATTTCGCTGCGAAACATGCTGTCCGGCTTCTGTCCGGACATTCGGTCGCTTTCTTTCGATCCCCTATATCTCTGCAGTGTCACTTGCGGCAGCTTGCTCCGAGATCTCTCGCCGAAACAGAAGGCCGGGAGCCTCCGCAACGGCCCTGGGCCGGTCGCGTGACCGGTTGCAAAGACGTCACTTGTAAGGAGATGGTTATGAAAGCACAAGTCTTACCGCCTTCACCGCCTGCTGGATTGCACCGCATGCGGCTGATTGGCAACGAGGAAGTTGATGGTAAGTGGGATAAACGCGCCCTCCGCTGGCTGTTCGCGGTTGAAGGCGGCGAACATGACGGTAAGCAGATCGCCCGAACCACCGCGACAGAGATCAAGCTGAATGAGTCGCTCGGTGAGTTCATCAGTGAGTTGCTTGGAAAGGAGTTGATGGTCGGTAGCACCGTCGATCTCGACGAGCCGATCGGTAAGCTCTTCGATGTCCTGGTCGTTCAAGGCACTGGCAACGGCGTCGTTATTCGGAAGGTTACTCCCGTCGCGGAGTAATGTCTGGTTTCAGGTCCGGCCGATCCATCGCGGTTGGCCGGACCGCTTTTTTACGGAGAAATTGAATGGCAATTGATTGGAAAACGTATCGTCAAAACGTAACTGTGCAAGCCGCGCCGTCCCGCAAGAAGCGGACACAGGAAGAGAAGCTCGGCGAGCTCGCCCCGTTCGCGATCGGCGAGATCTATCGCGGTGAGAAAGTCACGATAGATGACTGTGCAAAACACCTCGGTGACAAAACGACAAACTCGGCTGCCACATTGCTCGGCCGCGGCGTCGGCGGCAGCGGAGGGGCCAATGTCTGGGTGTTCAAGAAGGAAATCCTGCCCTGCAAGGATAACGTCATCCTGTTGAGCAAGTTCCTCTCGGATGCCGGTTTTGCTCAGTTATTGGAAGACCTCGGCCTGACGGAAGAGGAGTTCATCAACAAGGTCGAGGGCATGCCGGAAGCCAGCGCGATCATCGCGACAGCGTAACATGGATTTTCAATAGAAAAGGAACAATTCAATGAGTGAAGAAATAGAGGATTTCGCGCCCCAAGATTCAGACATCTACATGTTGATGGCGGCGATATCGGCGGGACGCGTGCTCGGTGACCCGTACCATGTTACGGCTATTCAGATCGTTAGCGGACGGACACGCCTAGTCGTGTCGTTTGAGCGTGATGAGTTCGTTACACGTGATTATCAGCATGGCAAGGTATGGAGGGGTGTGTTGCCCGACTATGCGGCAGACCTCCGTGAACATCATTTGCGGGTGAATCACGCCAGCAATGGTGTTGCTACTCAGTAGATCCTTGGGACTGCGGCGAGGGCCGGTCGGCGTTTTCGTTCGATCGGCCCTCGCCCTTTTTTTGGAGCCTTTGCATGTCAGCGGCTGAAGAACGGAGAGAGAGGATCGTGGCTCTCGCCCTTGGACAGATCGAAGGTTGTCGCCGAGTGCGACGCCCACTCTATCTGTTCAACGGCCAGATCCATCAATTCGATCCAGTGAAAAACCGCTACGTAGCCTATTCAGCAGGCGAGCTGGCTTCGAATATCTGCGCCGAGGCAGAGGTGGACGGGCTGCTACGCGAAGACGCGAGATTCTACGACGCGGTCATTCGCGAACTGAAGTTGCGCGTGGCTCGGTTGCCGCAGTTTACTGATGCTCCGCAGTTCTTAGTATGGAACGGCCAATTTCTGCGTCGTGCGCCCTATCATATCGCGCTAACGAATGGCATCTTCCTCGCAGACCGCTTTGTGCAAGGCCGAGGTCGATACTTCGTTCGACCGAACCACCGCTTCTTTACGCGCGTCGCGCGTTCGTTCGCGTACGACCCAGATGCAAAATGCCCGCTTTGGGAAGCAATGCTT
>JAGRAW010000591.1 GCA_020434415.1 Bdellovibrionales bacterium | reverse complement strand
TAGCACTATATAAGGTTAGCATTTTGGAAGGTGAACTACACGACGATGCGGCTCAATCCGGTGGTGACCGCGCTGCTGTACTCTATTCTGCACTGTGCCGGGAACCAGGATTGTCCGGGGAGCTAGGCATCAGCCGCCTCGGCATCTTGCTGCTAGCGCTAATCCTGTCGGCGTTGGTTTTTGCCGGATCACAGATATTTCCGTTTTTCTACTACTACCACGAGCTCCAAGGCATGATGGAGGCGCAAGCGAAGAAGGCAAGCGTCTTCAGCGATCAGGAGATGCGCGAAGTGCTGATGGAATCAATTCGCAAACTAGAGATTCCCGTGGAGAGTCCGGACGATCTTAAAATTAACCGGGTCAATGACAAGATCATCATCGAGTTGGAATACGACGAAGTGTTCTTCATTGATTTAGGTGAAGACCGCGTTTACGATCTTCATGTCTTTCACTTTAATCCCCGCGTTGAAGCGCCTCTCTAGCTTAGCGGCGCCAATTGCATAAGATCCGCGGTGCCTCTGCTCCGCGTGTGCCATTCAAGAGAAGCAATGAAACCTGTGAAATCCATTCTTCAGTGCATCGGCAATACCCCGATGGTGGAACTTACCAGAATAACTGACGCGAGCATGGCTCGGGTCCTGGTGAAGTGTGAGTACTTGTTGCCCAGCGGTTCCGTAAAGGATCGAATGGCGCTCCATATCGTGGAGCAAGCGGAGCGCGAAGGGAAGATAAAGCCGGGCGGGACTTTGGTCGAAGCGACGGCAGGGAACACCGGGCTTGCTGTGGCGATGGTGGCTGCGATCAAAGGCTATCGTACAATATTCGTCATGCCGGACAAGTTCAGTGTCGAGAAAATCAACATGCTGAAAGCCTTCGGGTCGGAGGTGATCATCACGCCTACAGCGGTGCCGGAGGACCATCCGGACAGTTGGCGTCAGGTAGCCAAGCGGCTGGTCGAGGAAACGCCAAACTCGATGCTGATCAATCAGTTCTTCAATCTCGATAACGTCGAAGCGCACTACCGCATGACCGGTCCGGAAATTTGGGAGCAGACGGACGGGCAAGTCGATGCATTTGTCTCGGGCGCCGGTTCCGGCGGTACGGTAACCGGGGCAGGCCGCTATCTGAAGGAGAAAGCGGCCGAGGTAAACCGGAATGTGCGTATCGTGCTGATGGATCCTGTCGGTAGTTGCTACTACGACGCGTTCTACAAGAAGTCGCGCAAGGAGAAGCGCGGATGGAAAATGGAGGGGATCGGGAACGACTTCATTCCCGGCTGCCTCGACCTCTCCGTGGTCGACGAAGTGCGCCAAGTTCGTGATCGGCAGGCGTTCTATATGACTCGCCGTCTCGCTCGCGAGGAAGGCCTGCTGGTCGGAGATACTTCGGGAGCCGGTGTCTACGTAGCGATTGAAATCGCCAAGCAGCTTGGCCCAGGGAAGACCGTCGTTGCAGTGTGTTGCGATCATGGAAATAGGTACATCAGTAAAGTCTATAACGACGAATGGCTACGGGATAATGGCTTCGCGCTCCATGGCTTCGGTGCCGGTGCGGGCACCGTGGGCGATGTGCTTCGTCATAAGGGAGGAGAAGTCATCTTTGCGCAGCCGAACGAGACAATTGCCGAAGTGGCCTCGCGGATGGGCGAGTTGGGAATCTCTCAGATGCCGATAGTCGGCGACGATCAGCGACCGCACATGATGATCCACGAGTCCGACTTGTTGCAGGCGTTGCTTCGGGGAGAACATCAGCCCAGTGAAGCCGTGCTTTCCGTCGCCTGTGAACTACAGGGTAAAGTTGCTCCGGAAGATGACCTGGGCATGATTGAGCCCCTGCTTGGGGACAACAGCGTCGCGGTGGTTGCCGATGAGAAGAATCGCATTATCGGCATTATCGGTAAGATCGATATGGTGAAATACCTCTCTTCATCGGTCGCGAAGTAGATGCACACGGACACTGCCGAGCAGGTACGCGACAGCCATACCTGTGCCGCAAAGGGGTTCAAGGCGTTGATGGTGACCCAGTTTTTGGGGGCCTGGAACGATAACGTCTTCAAGG
>JAGRAW010000590.1 GCA_020434415.1 Bdellovibrionales bacterium | reverse complement strand
CACGCTGAACGGCGCCGACACCAGCCAGTGGAGCGGCGACGTGGCCGACGGCGTGTCGCTGGGAAGCTGGGGCCCCTGCCCGGTGCGCGGACCCGGCGGGCGCCCCAGCATCGGCGTGATCACCGTGGAAATCGACGGCCTGGCCCGCTCAATCGACGCCGATGCGCCGCCGCACCGCACACAAGAACTGACCGCCTTCGCCTACGCCCTCTCCGAACGCTTCCTCCCCCTGCCCCCGCTGCCGGTGATGGAGTAGGGGTGTTTTCGGCGGAAGGAGTGGCATTGCTCGCTCCAATACGTCGTTCAGCCGAAGTGACTGCGCACGCAGTGCTGGTCAGCTCATGACTCCGAGCGGTCATCTCTCGTCTGCCGGACTGACGTTGCCGCAGAGGGAAAGCCGACTGGAGCTTGCGCGGCGTGCCATTCGCAGTGTGGTATTTCGGGGGTCATGGTTCGTAGCTTGGACGCGGGCTACCCCGCACTCCTACCACGAGCGATATCCGGTATCGGGGCAAGTTGCGGGCGCAACCTACTATCCTCTGGATGCTCTTCAGTGCGACGGCCACGGAATGAACCGTGGCCAACGTCTGCAAGATGACACGAGACACAATCTGCTGAGAAAGACTCCATGGACTGCTACGAAACAACATATTGTTCTAATGCAAACGAGTTCTTAGCGTTTCTTCGTTTAGAAAATGATCATTGGTGGTCGGCCGGGAGCCTCGCCCCGGATTGGGTATTCCGTGGGGTTGGGGATGTTTCATTTGGACTTCTCCCAACAGGATTGAGACCCGTCGATAAGAATTCGGATGAGTTAAAGGAGCAGGAGCGTTTTCGGCTTTTCGAAGCGGTTATTGCAACTCAGAATGTAGCGTTTTGCTGTAGATCTTCAGATACTGACTGCAGGTCATGTGGTAAATACAATGTTCATTCGCTCTGGAATGCATTTATAGTAGAGGGAGTTGTCAGATTTCTTAACGCCGCGCTTGATTTCGGATTTCCAATAAGTGCCTGGAGGCGAGGCATAATTGAACAATCAAATATAGATGCAGATCATAGATGGGAGACCTATGATTCGGAAGACTCACAACTTAATCCAAAACACTTCATTCCGGAAGAAGAGTGGGCTCTTGCTCAACATCACGGAATACCCACTTATTTGTTGGATTGGACCGCCAATCCCTTGTTTGGTGCGTTTTTTGCGGCAGATTCCTGGAATGAAGTGCAGCCGAAAGACATCGCGGTATGGGCTTTCAGTGAGAGAATTTGGCTGCAAGCACTCCTAGGTTCGAGAATAAATAAAGTGAGACCATCTTGGCCATCTTTTGGTTGGAACGGACTTTTCAAACCAAGTCGAGTCGGGAATCAATTCATGAACTCTCAGCAGGGTCTTTTTACCTGGATATTTGATTATTTTGACAAAGATGCAAAATGTTGGATAGGCGCTGAAAAGGTCTCTGGAGTTTACTCGACAGGGTCAGAGTTCTTTCAGCGAGAGTTTGAGACTAAATTCTTGAAGAAAGTAGTGCTTCCTGCAGGTGAAGTTCCTGCACTCAGAACCAAACTGGCACGTGAAGGCGTATCTCGGGCGCGTTTAATGCCCACCCTCGACAATATTGCACTAGATAGTCGGTTGAACTGGTGATTCGGATACTTGGATGAACGAGACGATTTGCGATATCTACTTTAGTTGTAAGCAGTGAACGTACTGGAGCGGCTATGAGGAGACTGCGGCAGGCTCGTATATGGCCGCAGCTGGCACAAAGCCGTCTTCCTACCTCTGCGGCTAACTGTCGGCTACGGGGGCCATCATGGCTGTCTGCCGATGTGCCTTCGCTGACGGTGCACTGGCCACCAAATCGGTCGGCCCGCCTCGTCCGACTGCAAGAACCGCCGCCTGTCCCGACCACATAGGGTCCAGATACCCTGCTACCCCCCCGTCACGCTCATGTGGCGGGAGACGGCGGGGCCGGTGTTGTTGCGGTCGATCACGAAGTCATGGCCCTTGGGCTTGCGGGCGATGGCGCCGAGGATGGCGGCTTCCAGCGGCGCATCGTCCTCCGGGCTGGCCC
>JAGRAW010000058.1 GCA_020434415.1 Bdellovibrionales bacterium | reverse complement strand
CACCCAAAGGCGGTGAGCGCCCCGCCGAACATTTCGGAGCTCCCGGAGCAAGTGCCGGCAGCCCGGGGGCGGTAGGTATGCCCACCGCTCAATTGCCCGACAAGTAGCGCTTCTAATCCCAGCGCTATGTCGCACTCTGAAACATCCGTGTCACGTCCGGTAGGCCGAGCATTCGGGGCTGGTATTTGCCTGGCACTTGCGTGCTTCGGTCGGACGGGAGTGCTGCAAGATGTGTTCTTATGTGCAGTAGCGCTTATCCTCGTGGTCCTTCCGCTGCTTCGGACATCCCGCCGTCGCGGGCTGTCGAAGCGAGCCTGGTTGCGGCAAGCCACAGTCGAGTTCCTGCTGATCATTGGGACTATCGTGTTCTGGCTGGCATTGATCCCGCTGTTTGTGGCCTACGGGCTCTCGAAAGTCGCGTGGCTGTTTCTCGCTGGAGTCGGAATTATCGTGGTCGGCTCCCTTCTCCAATTCACCGGTCTGGTGCCCGCAGGAGGCGCCCCTTTCAGCGCTTCGTTGTTCGGAGTTTTTGTAGTGCTGGCGCTGTTGGAGTTATTTCGCCGCTATAACCGGAAACGCAGCACCGAAACCGGTATCGGATTTTGGGAGCGCTGCCTGCAGTTCGAAGCGAATCTACAGCTGAAGCTTTGCGACCTCGTGAAGGATTCGCCCTGACTTGCACGTGCACGGAAGACTGATTGGGGAAATGGACGGGGCAATGCTGACGGAACAGCTTTTCCTTTTCCCCGGCCCTACTCGGTCGCAGTCAGTAAAAGTCCTTTGCGCGTTCGGCGAGCGGTGAGCAAGGTTCCGCGATCGACGTAGATATCGAGGACGGTGTGGCCATGCTGTGATTTCGCCACAATGGCTTGAAGACCGGTAGTTCCGGGCGGAGCGCAATTCGCTTCCGTCTCCAGCGCCGGTTCGGGATTTGCGTAGAACAACTTCAACACGTATTGCCGCTCATCAAGCCGTTCGAGGGCGTAGCTCTGCAGCTCGGCAATTTCAACTTCGATAGTGTCGAGTGCTCCGTCCGCCGAACGAGCGTATTCGACACTCTTGACTTCGGCTTGGTGCTCGAGCCGTTGCGGTGCTGCCTCACTCGCTGACGGGCGAATCCGAATGATCACGCCGCCGGGAACTTGCCACATGACGTATTTGCCGGTCGTGGTGGGGCTGAGCAGTCTGGCACGAACGAACGGAATGTTCGGAACCACCGGCGTCCGAGGGGGGACTCGCGGCGGTAATGCGCGCGCTGTCGGATGAGTTGCGGGGGAGGTGCGCGTGGTGCGCGGCTTAGCCGCTCTTACGGCGGGAGCCTTCGGTTCACTGGGACGAAGCGTTGCGGACTTTACCGGACCGGCCCGAGGTGTCGTCGTGCTTGTCGGTGCTGACGGTGATTTCGCGACCATCGTCGGCTCTTCGCCTGCGGGGCTCGGCGCTTCAGGAAACCAGACTGACAGCATCCAGTTGCCTCCGGCCGGGTCCTGCCGGAGGCGGTAGCGCGGCACCTCGGTCCCTTTCAGATCGAGCACAATGCGCGTTTTGGTGGGGTGAGAGCCGACGCGGAGCTGAGAGAAGACAGGATGACTTATCCTGAGTGCTTCCTTCGTCACGTTCAGCTTCTTCGGCAGATCGATGACGATCCGCGGAGGATCGCGCAAGGTGAAGATGTTTGCATCTACTCCAGGTGAAGTCGGGGGAGTCGTCGCCTCGTCCGTCGCAAGCAACAATACGTACTGACCGTCGCTATCCAGTACCGAAAGGTGCAACTCGCCCGCATGCAGCTCTGCGATCGGAGCCTGGGCAAAGCCCTGGGGTGGGCTCCCATAGAGAATGCCCCAGCATCCGAACACGATGCTGATCGTTCGGATGAGCTTAAACGTCCGTATCCGCGCCATGGTAGATTCCTTATTCCTGTTGTGGGGATTTCAGGAGGAACTGTTCTCTAAGGCGACTAACGGGCGATGAACGCACGGAAATCTCTCTGCACGGTCCAAGATTGCTTGTCGCGATATCGGGGCAATCCCGTTACACTCGCGGCTTGAGTCTTCCGGTCTACCAGTGTGGTGCGGCCACCATCTTCGAAGGAACGTATGCTTTGCCCGCAGTGCGGCAGTGAGGTCGGCGAGTCGATACGGCTTTGTAAGCCCTGCGAATCCAACCGTCTGCAGGCGGAGGCGATAGCCGAGGCGGAGCGTTCCGCTTCCCGCGCGCTTCTTCGAGCACTGCACGGAGAGGGCGCGACTCCGGAAGAGACGACCGACCCGTTGACGGATCAGGATCCGGGGGAAGAAGCACCGAAGGTGCTTCCTTTCAACGTTGTCGGCTACGGCGGCTTCTGGCTTCGTCTACTCGCTTTTCTGGTCGATGCCAGCATCTTGGCTCTGGCCGGCCGGCTCCTACTGCGAAGCGGTTCGTTTCCGATAGAAGCCGGTATGGAACGCTTCACCCGCGACCTCGCCTACCATGCAAGCTCTGCCGGGGGGCAGATGGCTTTCATGTTCTACGACTTATTGCTGAGCGCGATAGCGAGTCTGATGGTTGCGCTGTTTGCCCAGTTCGCCCTCGGATTGGCGTATTACTCCCTCTTCGAATCGAGCAGGATACGGGCGACGCCGGGAAAATATCTGCTGCGCCTCCGCGTCGTCGATGGAGACGCCGAGCGTATCAGCCTTACCCGAGCGATGTGTCGTCATTTTGCAAAGCTGCTGTCGTCCGTTCCCTTGGGGCTCGGGTTTGTTATTGCCGGATTCACTGAAGAGAAGCGAGCGCTCCACGATATTTTAGCCGGATCCTTTGTCGTGCGGACCGGAGCGCTCGGCGTAGTTCGTGCGTTCATTGTCCTATTCTTGTTGGCAGCATTGTGGCTCGGCAATGCCTCACTGCCGGGTAAGAACGAAGGATTGTTCGCCTTCCTTGCAACATCGCCCTTGGCCGGTCCGTCGCAACCAGGGCAGCCGGTCGGCTATCAGCCACGCACCTCGGGCTTGCTCCAGGTGGGTGGGGCAGCGCTTCGCCTCCATGATGCAGCGGCGCTCTACCATCCACAAGAGCACTTGCTCCGCTTCGCCTTTTTCCACACCGCGCTTTCCGCTGACAGTAAAGCAGCGCTGGCAGCGCAGCCGACGGTCGATAAACTACTCGCGCTACAGCCTGACCTGCTGATTGAGGTGAGCTTCCTGGAAGGTACTTCGACGTGCGATGTGTTTCGTGCGAACGCGCTTAGGGTTCGTTTTCTGCCGGGAGGAGGGGGACTTCATACCAAGACCGACTTTCACTATGCGGGCGTGATGAGCGATCAAATGAGGCTCAATTGTCGCCTCAACGACCAGGCTGTCTATCTTGCTGATTTTGCCTATGTTCCGCAGGGCACACGAGTCGAAGTACGCTGGGACATTGAAACAAGCGGTTTGATTCTTGTTGCGAAGTAAGTGGAAGTCGACCGACGGGAAAGTCGCGAGCACCTGTTGAACCTGAAGCAAAGCGCCGGGGGCATGCGCTTACCTGCTTTGCGAACGCAAAGCAGGTAAGGCGTGCCTTCCACGTTACAATGCAGGCGAACCGTCGTCCCTCTCCACAAACCCTCGCAAGGCGCGAAGCCGACTCGGACTCTGGAGCTTCAGAATTGCTTTACTCTCAATTTGGCGAACACGTTCTCGCGTGATCTTGAAGATTCTGCCTACCTCATCGAGGGTGTAGGAAAAGCCGTCTTTCAATCCGTAGCGCAGCTTTATGATCTCCTGTTCACGAGGGTTGAGGCTGTCAAGGACTTCCGCAATCCTTTCGCGGAGCCATGCCTGATCGACTGCGTCGCTTGCTTCCGACGGAGTCGCAGAAAGAAAGTCGCCGAAGTCGTCGTCCCCTCGGTCACCCAGCGGAGAGTCAAAAGAGTAGGGAAGCTGTGCCATCTGGCGAAGGCGTTGCGCTTCTTCGTTGCTGACGCCGAGCGCAATGGCAACTTCTTCATCCTTCGGCTCTCGACAGAGATGACGGAACAGGTCCTGTTGAACCTGGCGATACAGTGAAAGCTGCATGAACATGTGCACCGGAATACGAATAGTCCGAGCCTGGTCCGCTATCGCCCGTGTGATTGCCTGCCGGATCCACCAGGTGGCGTACGTGGAGAACTTGAAACCGCGCTCATATTCGAACTTGTCGACTGCACGCATCAGTCCCGCGTTACCTTCCTGAATCAAGTCCAAGAAGGAGAGCCCACGGCCCCGATACTTCTTGGCAATCGAGACCACCAGACGCAAATTTGACGCTGCGAGGCGTCGCTTCGCCTCCTCGTATCGCGCTTTCGCGAGCTGTAGCCGTGTCATCCTCCTTGCCAGCGTCTTGGGAAAGTCGCGACAGATCCAACAAAGCGAATAAAGCTCGCGGAGTGCCTTGGACAGAGCCCTGCGATTCGCCGGACTTTTCCGTGCTGTCCGAAGGCGGGCGATGTCTTGCTGTAAATCTGTCATTCGCAACAGGTGCGGTTCGAGCTGTGTAACGGCTTCGTCGATGACGCGTATCCGCGGCTGACAATCGAAAAGCAGGTGGGCTAGGTGATTTCCACGGACTCCGGCTTCGCGCCAGATGGCCTGACGCGCTGTGAGGTCCCCCCTTCGTTGGCGACACTTCCGAAATGCGCCTTCCCGGATTTCGAGGAGCGGAAGTGCCGTCCTAAGATTCGGCACGACCCGTTTCGCTAGACGTGCTTTCGCTTTAGTATCCGTAACCGGCACGTCGATAGTGCGGTCGAATCGAGTTTGAAACTCCGACTCGACCAATTCCGCGGCATGTCGTAGTCCGGAGAATTCCTTCCGCCTTGTCTCCGGCGCGAGCACGAGACCCAGTTTTCGAACCACCGCCCTTGCGACATAGTGGCTACCAAGAGCGGTGATCACGTATTCGGACCGAGCACAAACAATCTCTTTCGCACACTGAACCTCGGCTTCGCGAGAGAGAAGTGGAATGTCCCCCATCTGCATCAGGTACATTCGCACCGGATCATCGTCGAAGCCGGATCCGGCATCTTGCGTCTCTTCCAGCTCGTCATCAACATCGTCAGCGAAACCGACAGTGGTATCATCCTCGTCATCGTTGTGCTGACCGAGCACCTCATCATCAAGAAAATCAGCTTTTTTCCCTCGCAACATTTTGTTCTCCTTCCCGCAAACCCGTAAACCGATCTGTAAACTCAAAGTACGTAGTTCTTCGCAGCGGAGAGCTGCGAAGAACTACGTACTTTAGCTACGGGCAAGACACGGGAGATTAGGGCGGAGAAACTGGTACCTTTCAGGTGCTCGCACCCTGGAAAGAACCCTTTCCGGGGTACGAGATACGATTCTGACCCAGTAAAAAATGCAAAGAGGTAGGCAACTTAAGCCCTCGGTTAGACAGGCAGAATAGTCGACCGGCAGGGTTTTGTAAAACCGTGAGACTGCAGGGCGTTTGTCTCTGGATAACCTACGAAATTGACTGTAGAATCGCTCTGCCGTAAGCTTTCCCTCCTCAGGTCTTTCTCTACGCTCCCCTGCAAACGATATGTCGAGAATCGCAGACGCGCTTCACCCCCTCGGTGAAGCGCGCGCTGATCAATTTCAGGTTATCTGCCATTGCCGTCTCGGAGTGACCAGGAGGTCCGGGAAGATCAATCTTGCCGGACCTCTGTGGTCGCTCCTCGGGAAAAGGAACTTTTTGTCCAAAGCGAAATGGACTTGGAAGGACAATGCAATGGTAAATCTCAGACAAATCGAGTGTATCCGCCGCGGTGAGCTTCGCGCTCTCGAGGCAATCGGTGTTTGGCTCGGTGAGGAAGTGATTCCGGACGTTCGACCACGAGTACGGATCAACCACTTCGGCATCGCGATCTTCGAGGAGGAAACGGGAGTTTACTTTCGTTTCCGTGAGCTCTGTAGCTCCCGGCAGACCGACCTCAAGCGACTGTATTCACTCTACGGGGTGAAAGTCAGTCGTACGGCGAAGCGGCTTGGTGCCTGCTGCAACTGCGTGGTGGTGACAGGCGTGAGGGCCCACCTGCACGTGCAGCTTCGACATCACGGCCCAAGCCAAGCAGCGGAAGCAGTGATCGCCCGTCAACAACGGACCGGCGGCAACTGGTGGAGTGTCGATACCCTCCAGTGACAAAAAATAGCCGATAGCCGAGTTGTACTCCGCGACGGCAGTTTCCATACAGGGCGCAAACTGGTTTTATTCCCGAGGGTTTCTTTTTGAAATCAGCGCGCGCTCTTTAAAAGTTAAAGCTGTTCCTTCGCATCCGGCAACAACCGCTAATCGTAGGGAGCAACGGCAAGTGAGCGGACGAAACTTGATGATGTTGCGCGTTCCCCTGCGATAACCACCGTAACTTCATCGCCCTCGCGAAGCAGCGTGTCTCCTCCGGGGATATGTTCTTCTCCGCCCTTTTTCACCGTCACCAGCAAGCAGCCGCGCGGAAGCTCCAGGTCCCGCACCCGACAGCCATCCATCGGGGAGCGCGGTTCCACGACCACGTCGATCAGAATCGGTTCCAGATTCTTCGACTCCTTGGGCCCGCGCAGGGACAGATTGAGTTGTAACAGGGACTCGTAAATCGGCTTTTCACCGACCCACTCAGCGACGAGATAGGAAGTCATGCTGGCCGCAAGCAGAACGAACAGCAGATCGTAGTTCGCGGTCATTTCTACAATCAGCACCACTCCGGTCAGCGGAGCGCGGACTATGGCCGCAAAATAGGCGGCCATGGCAACCACACCAAGGGCAGCGGGGCCGCCGCTAGCCTCTGGTAGCCAGCTCGAAACCCCGGAGCCGACCAACAATCCCAGCAGCGCTCCCTGAGCCAGCAGCGGGGCGAAAATGCCGCCGGGCACTCCTGAGAGGTAGCATACGATGGTCAACAGGAACTTCAGCACAAACAGCAGGAGCAAGTACTTGACGCCGGGAGCCGTCGGTGTTTCGGCCATGTGCAGCAGCCTTTCGATGGCGCCGTGCCCCGGTCCGAGCACGTCGGGCACATACCAGCCGACTGCGGCGACTACGACACCGATCAAAGCTGCCCGTACGGAGCGGGGCAGGTTGCTCCGGAGGCGCGGCACTTGTTGCAGACTGAATAGGAGCAGTCGGTTAAAGGCGACTCCCGCAATACCGGCTGCGACCCCGACAAGCAAGACTACGGGCAGTGCGCTGAGCGGTAAGCTAGGGAAGTTTCGGATTTCGAATGACGGACTGTGCCCGATGATAGCTCGGGTGACGATATCGGCTGTGACCGCGGCGATCAGCGCGGTGCCGTAAGTAAGAGGAGAAAGCTCGCGCCGAAGCTCCTCGATGACAAAGACGAAACCGGCAAGCGGCGCGTTGAAGGCGGCGGAAAGGCCTGCACCGGCACCGCAGGAAATCAGATGGGCGCTGGCTCGTCGGGGTACCTTCAGCAAAGTCGCCAAAGCTGCGCCGACCGCCGCCCCCAGCTGCACCGTCGGCCCCTCGCGACCGAGCGAAAAGCCGGCGCCTATCGCCAGTACACCGCCGATGAACTTGATTGGAATGACTCGCCGCCAGGGTAAGACCCGCAGATGCAGCAGCACCGCTTTGGTATGGGGAATGCCGCTGCCCGTCGCTTCCGGTGCGAATCGGACGGTAAGCCAGGCGGAGACCCCACCCAGTGTCGCACAGAAGAGCGCAAACAGGGGCCAACCGAACGGAAAGGACTGGGCGTAGGAGAACACTAAGCCTCGAAGTGCTTCCGCTTGGTGCAGAGCATGCTGGAAGAACACCGCGAGGAGTCCGGCGGCGACACCGACAATGGCCGCTCGGATAAAGTTTATCTGACGGTGGCCTCGAAGCTTGGAAAGCCGTCGGTAGTCAGTCAGTGTGTTCGACATCGTATTGTGTTAGTGCAATTGGCAACGCCCCTCCTTACCCCTATCTTCCGAACTGAGGCAAGGTGAAGAACTCTTGAGCTGAAAAAACGCGGCATAGCGGCTTGCGGCCTGCTGCACGCTAAACTGATGGCGGGTTGGCGGAAAACCCGAACCGAGAAAAAAGACCGCGCAACGTGTCCGACTCAGCATCCGCCGCTGCCGAGTCGGACTTGCACCCAATGAATGACTACCGCATGAACTGTTCGTAGCCTGCCCAAGTTGGCTGACGTTCGAGCGTATACTCGATGATCTGCTTTCCCTTCGCAGGCAAGCGTCCGCTAGCGAGGATGCGCTGCAGTTCCCCCTCGAAGAAGTCCCACAGGATGCTTGCCCCTTGCTCGTATGCATCCCGACCAAGCATCTGCCAAGGCTGGAGCAAGCTTCGAGGCACCTGGCTGTTTTCGACGATCATCTCGTTGAGCGAGTAGCCCAGGAGACCGCAGGGAGCCGCAACTAGCTCGCGGCCTGTGGGAAACCGTTGGTGTCGACGAGAGAAATACTCTCGACAACACCACTGCGGAGCAAATCCGACTTTCACTTGACCGATGTGTTGGTTGGGAATCAGCAGCCAGTGTGACTGTCGAGCTTGTAGTTTATGCTCGAGGAGCTGGGCGGCGTGATCGATGTCATCGCCGATCAAGAACTCCCGATAGGCTCCAACGCCTTCCGATTCCAGACCATCGGCACCGACGATCGAAGGATTCGCCGACCCTCGGGGTGCGACCAGCTCCCAGATCCAATAGAGGAGCGGGTGGACCACCTGAACAAGCCCCACGATACCGTAGTTCGGCTTGTCCTGCGTGGTCAGCGGACAGCGAACTCCGAACGAGTTGATGTCGATCGCGACCTCTTCCTTGAAGTAGTCGTAGATGAGGGAAGTCGGTACCATCACCCGTGGATTCGCGCACCGCACTCCCGACGGATTTTCAGCTGTCGGTGCAACATCGTACACATGATCCCACGGAAGGACCTGGGCGCCAGGAAGCGCGTTGATGTTGATAGTCCCGAGTCGCCCACCATTCGGGTGGAACATGATTCGCTCCACCCGGGGATCGTCCCCGTACTCCCGTAGCCCATCCAACCGCAGAAAGTGTCCCCATTCAGCATCTCGTCCAACCAGGCGGTTCGACGGCGAGAGCCAGGTATCGAACATGTCGTCGGCTGCTACGCGCACGGCACAGGGATCCGGCAGGTTCACAAAATGCGTTTCACCGGTCACCTGATCCGTTCCCAGCATGAGACGGCCGTCTTTCAACGGCGTCGCCATTCCCATTTCCGACTTTCCGCCGCCACTGGCACCCATGTGCCGAAACACCAACGTGTTGCGGTACGGGGTTGTTACCACCGAGACGGAGCAATGGGCGACCATGCGTCGCTCCAACAGAAATCCGTAGATTCCCTTCTTGAAGCTCGGTCCCGGATACAGGTTGAAGCTCCACATTTCGTGCACTCCGTCCTTGCGACGGTGCACGACGGCTTGCTTCCCGTCGAAGTGAGAGTGTCGAAACTCAGGAACGACGTAAATTATGGCGTCAGGTTGCCACTCCGGCCCGACATCTTCGGGCTCGACAATGCGCTGCAACAGTGACCCGTGGTACGCCAAAAAAGCGTGTTCTTGGTCACACACCGCGAGCACTTTAATGGTATGCCCCGGTGCGCCGGCTTCGTAGGCGACCGTCGCCAACTTTTTGCGGGCGAGCAAACTAAACGCGTCGCGTCGCGTTTGCTCGAAATCGAGATTAAAACGCTGACCGACGTAGTCCTTGTTGCTGGGCAGTTCATCTGCCTGGCAAACCATCGTCGCGCCGGCCTGTCGTTTCCGGCAGGTCACATCTGTAAAGTTGAAGGCAATCGTGTCGTGCATGGCACGGACCACTTCACCCTCATCGATGTTTCTCAACGGCCCATCGTAATTGGTTCCGTTGACAGGGCAGCGAAGCACAATTCGTTTTCTCTTACGCGTCGGTCCGCCACAACTCAATTCAAACAGCTCTTGTGATCCGACTTGTCGGATGGCGGAGAGATCGAGACCAAAAGTACCAGTCGTAGCTACATTCATAATAAAAACCTCCATGAGCCAGGCTCAGAAAAAGGACTAAGCGAACGCAAATGATGCGTTTCGAAATTCAGTGCCTGGTCAGGTAAAACTCAAGGTTTCCGCCTAACCGGCGCGCAACACACAATGGGGCTCCGCACCGGTCAGGGAGAGTCATTTTCCCTGCTGGTAGTCATGAAGGATCGACAATCGACGGGTAGGTTCTTCTGCGAGTCGGAACGAACCGAATTTTCGATGTTCCCGTGTTTATGGTGCGAGTGTCAAACGTTACGAGGCGGTGTCTTTGGCGGAGCGTGACTGCAGGGCTTCGTCTTTGCGTCGGGCAATCGACTGCTCAATGTCTCCCAGCACCTTGCTGGGCAAAGAAATCCAGATAACGCCGACGATTAGGGCGAGAAAGACAATTCCGAGGAAGATAGCAAAAAACCAAAGCATACAAGTAGAGTAGGGAATGTTTAAGTTCTGTTATACCTCTTTTGGTTGCGAAGAGGCTACGCCGGAAAAATCTTGGGCAAGGGGAGGCCGATAGCTGAAACCGCAGGGAGGCAGGGAGGCAGGGAGCGGCACTACCGTCTAGCGCCTTCCCACAGACCGCTGAAGAAACTCTTCGCGTTTGCTGCGAGGGTGCGCGTCCGATACCCGCCCTCCTGAACAATTAGCGTCGGGCGATTGAGCGCTCCAATATGTTTTCCCAGAGTCAAGAAATCTTTGGCAACCAGAGACCAAGTTCCCGTTGGATCGCGTTTCGCGGTGTCGAACCCAAGGGCGATCACCACGTACTTCGGCTGGAAACGACGTATTCGGCTGAGCGCCTTGTCGAGCGTGGCGAAGTAACGGGGCACATCTGCCGTCAGCGGCAGCGGCAGATTTAGATTCGCGTCGCGACCCTTTCCGCTGCCCGTTTCGTCGGGAAAACCCGAAAAGTACGGATATTCAACGGCCGGATCGGCATGGATCGAAACGGTCAGTACATCGCCTCTGTCGTAAAAGATATCCTGTTGTCCGTTGCCGTGGTGAAAGTCGACATCCAAGATCGCGACCTTGCCGGACGCGCTTAAATAGTTTGCGGCAATCGCATTCGAGTTCAGATAGCAAAACCCGCCGAACGCCTTCCGTTCGGCATGGTGCCCCGGAGGTCGGACCAAAGAATAGGCGAGCCGTCGCCCCTCCACGAGGGAAGCAGCCGCAGTCAATGTGCAGTTGACAGCTGCTCGCGCAGCCAAGAAGGCGTTTCGACTGATGGGTGTAAAACTGTCAGTCGCATAGTAGCCGGCTCGTTGCCAGAGATTTTTCGGCGCACGAGCGTCGGTCCGCAGCGGAAAAACATCAGCATACACGGATTGATCAGGCGCGAGCTTGCGACTCATGTCCTTGAGGTAGGCGTAAAACTGCGGATCGTGCACCGCGGTCACGTGCTTTTCGGAGAATGGCTTGATTGCTTTCGGCAGGAAGATGTCAAGCTGGTTGAGCCCGCGCGTGATTTCACGAACACGCACCGGAACTTCACAGTAGCCTTTGTCGCGGACGTGGTGAATTTCGTGAGCGTCGCTTTTTACCAGCAGGATTCGTTCGTCATTTGCGGGGCTGCGAGAGGAGCGAGGTGCCGATTTTCCGTACGCTTCCGTGCTCTGATGCCCCGGAGTACGAAGGACTACCGGATCTCGGGTCACCGATTCGCGCACACGCCGACGAAAGCTCGACGGGCAAGTCGCACGGTTCTTCTCCCGCAAGATCACTTCGATAACCGATACCGCAAATGTTCGAGACAAAGGACGCTTGCGATCAAGGCTGTCATACATCAACGTCCAGCGCGTTTTGTCGCTTCGCTCGTCTTCGAAGCGAGTACCCTCGACCACCCTTGCGCCGAAACGTTCGTAAAAGCGAACCCGTGCCTTGTTGATCCGATGCGTCGCTTCGTCCGGCGCTGCCGCTCGACTATCGGGCCGGCATTCCAAAAACAGCCCTAATGCACCTGCTTCGATAGAATGCTCTCGTATCCGTTGATACAGGGCTTCCCCGACGCCCCCTCGGCGTTCGACCTGGTGCGCGGCGATGTAATCGAGGTACATGAACTGCAGTTGATCGTGAAAAGAACAAATCGCTGCGCCAATGAGGTTCCCGGCTTTTTCTGCGGTGAACAGATAGTGGCGAAAGCCACGAGTCCATGGTCGTGCGACAAGGTCGATCAACTGGCGCGTGTCGCGTTCGGTCAGGCCGGGAAAGCTCCGCCTCAGTAAAGTTCCGATCTCGTTCCGAAGACGGGGGTTGGCGAGCAAGGCATCATCATAGACGCGATGGATGCGAAACATGTTCCTCCAGAATCGAGGGCCCCTCGAAATACCGTACTCAGTTCGAGTAGCTGAGAAGCCGCAGGTCCTTCAAACGCGAAGCTGTCGAGTGAGAATCCAGTAGTTCCACTTCGAAAACATAGCGCCGTTCTCGGTCAAGCTTCGTGGGGTCATCGCAAAACAGTACCGCTTGGTGGCGTGCGTTGAGTGATGAATCAAGCGGTCCGCGGTAGTCCGACACGACTACATGATTGCCGTTGCACGGCTCACAACGAGCGCCGTCCGGACACGGCGGGCACATAAATCGCCTGAGGACGTACCCTTGAATCCGGAATCTTCCGGTCGTGGGCGCCATGTCGTTGAGCTCGGCAATGGAGTAAGTCGCAAGCGGCGTGCCGACTTCTGCTGTCGCGCGGGATGCTGCAATAAGATTGCAAAGCAACGCCACAGTGGCGCCGAAGTAAAACCACGGAGCCGGACTTCGATGTCCGGTAAAACACCGAAATCCCCACCCGAAACCGGCCCGCCCGAATCCGGCCCGCCCGAAACCGACCCGCCCGAAACAATCAAGATTCAGTAAAATCTGCCCAATCGGGCGCAACCAGCCGTTGGTCTCGGTGTAGTGCATCAATCTGCTGCATCTCCTCGTGATGTAGGGAGAGCTTGAGCGAATCGAAATTTTCCTGCAAGCGCTCTCTTGAAGTCGCTTTGGGAATGACCACAATTCCTTTCTGCATCGCCCAGCGGAGCGCGACTTGGGCCGCTGTCGCTTGATGGCGCTTGGCGGTGCGCAATAGTTCGGCGTCTTCGAGCACCTTGCCCCGAGCAAGCGGTGAGTATGCCGTCAGGACAACCTTGGCCTGTTCGCAAAAGGAGAGCAGCTCGCGCTGATGTAAGAACGGGTGAAACTCGACCTGATTGGTCACGATCGGCAGATCGGCAAAGGTAAGTGCTTCCTTCAGCCGAGTGACAGTGAAATTGGAGACTCCAATCGAGCGAATCTTACCCTCGTCGCGCAAACGACTGAACGCCCGTAGCGTCTCATCAAGCGGCACAGCGGCATTAGGCCAGTGAATTAGCAGCAGGTCCAGATACTCGCAGCGAAGTTCGTCCAGCGCCCGTTCAGTCTGCACAAGCACGCTCTCGTATTCCAGAGCGTCTGAAGGAATCTTGGACGTAATGAACAAATCGCTTCTGGGAACCTGACGAAGCGCGGGGGCGATTGCCTGATGGTTCTCGTAGAGCACCGCCGTATCGATATGGCGATAGCCGATTTCCAGCGCCGCTTCGACAGCTGCCGTGCAGGCCTTGCCGCGAAGCTGCCAGGTCCCTAAACCCAAGATGGGGATGGAGTGTCCGTCAGCAAGAGAAATATCTTTCAGCATAGGGATCGCACAGTATCGGGGTTGTACCTCAGAGAATATGAGGTAGCGCAGGTTCGGACTTGGGGGAAGGGCTAGGCGTCGTTTCTAAGCGTTACTTTCAAGTCTGGTCGACTGCGCATGCGCACGGTCGAGCTGGCGAACCAGGGTTTCCAGCGTCGGTTCCCACTGCGTTGGGGCGATCGTAGGAATTTCGCTGCCGGTTACCGTTTCCAGGCTGGAGTTGGAGAAAGAAAGCTCCTGCTTGGCCAGTTCCTCCGCCGAGGCCATGCTTTCAGCATCCCCTGCTTGCAAGAGGCTCAAGAGTTCGTCAAGCCGTCGCTCCAGCGCGCC
Source organism: Bdellovibrionales bacterium (assembly GCA_020434415.1). Taxonomy (GTDB): domain Bacteria; phylum Bdellovibrionota_C; class UBA2361; order SZUA-149; family SZUA-149; genus JAGRAW01. The sequence goes on along the minus strand of JAGRAW010000058.1, from coordinate 2,047 downwards.
GACAATTCGCTGAAGCGCACCTAAGCAGTGAATTGCTCCAGCGGGTAAGAGATTCAGCTCCGACACCGGTCGATCTCGATATTCTTCGAGCTTCGGCTTGAAAGTCAGAACAAGTTTGCTGAGATGATCGAGTTGAGCCCGTAGTTCGGATGACGGCTCAATTCGTTGCACCTGGCAGGTGCCGCGTAACTGGAGACTGCAACCAAGGGCCGCTAGGCCCACGATCAACACACAGCACGCGAGCGCCAGAATCACTACGGCAGACAGCTGCCAGTAAATCGACGCCGAGAGCGCCCCGACCGCAAATCCCAAAAAGCCGAGCGTCGCCGCGACAAACGGAAACTGACTTTCTGTTTCGATCTCGTTTTTTAAAGTTACGGAGTTCATCACCACTCTGCCACCGGTACCCACCAGTACCCACTTTCACCCACGTATCCCCGCTTTGACCCAAAGTGCTTCACCCCGAGGCCCAAGGTGCGAGCGCCGCAAACCTGCCGACCAGGCTAACCTATTGGAAATACGACATCTTCCCGGGGAGAAGCAGCGGGGGAGGGGAGAAGCAGGACACCCAATGTTCGAGCAAGACGCGAGCAAGACGCAGGACACCCAGTTGTTTGAGGGAAGGGAAGAAGCAGGACACCCACCATTGGAAGAAGCAGGACACCCACCATTCGCCAAGAGGCAGAGGCAGAGAAGCAGCAGAGAAGCAGGACACCCAATATTCGCAACCTAAGGACCGATTCCTTTTCGACCATTAACTGACGCCGTCTGTTCGCAATACTCCTTCGCTAGCGCGGCCACGGCCTCGACCAAATTCAGCATAAAAGTACTGCAGACTACGGGTAGACGGCTCTCGCGCGGTTACCGCTTTCTCCCCTTCGAGGCTCCGGAGAGGAGGGAGAGGTGCGCCGGCGGGATAGATAAGGTTAAGCATCCCTTTGCTTGGGGTAACGGGAACGCCTGGCCAGATTGCGGTCCGGCGAGTCGTTTCCGGTATTCCGATAAAATGAAGAAAGGGTCTTGCGATGATCAATGGAAGCGTCACGCGTATGGGCGAGAAGTTTGAACTAAGCGGACTAAAGGCGGTTATTCGGCCGTCTAATGACGTGCTCACGGTGGAATTGCCTGGTGTTCTCTGCTGTGCAGGGGCGAAGACAACATCTAACAAGATCCGTGTCTTTTTCCCGAGAGCGGTACTCTCGCTCAAGTTTGGATGTGAGGCAGAACAATTCACCGGCACGCTTAATATCTCATCGAGTGAGATAGCTGGCGGTGGATTCTTTCCTATCGGCAAGGTCTCAATTCGGGCCAATCTCGATTCGAAAGAACACGATGTGGGGCTATGGGAATACCGCGGAGGTACAATCCGACCAAACCTGGTCGAAGGTGCCATACCGTGGCCCAGCATAGAGACACCGGAGGACCTACTTGATTGTCTGCTGAAGCTCACAGTGTGAACTTCGAAAGGTTTCCGCCCGCCGGCGGTCACCTTTCCATACGATTTGCCAATTCGAGATTGACGAAACGCGCCCTGAACGACAACTGACGCCAGTCACTCCACAGGGACAAGCCGTCAGAGAATCGAGCGCCGCCTTTCACAGAGGGAGCGCGGTGCCGTGCTTCAAACATGCTCGGCGGCTTTCATCTTTCGCAGAAACAAAGCGGTAGCCCGCCTGCGCAACTGTGCGCGACACCGCACTCCCTCTGCGAAAGGCTTCTTGCTTGTATGCTGTGGTATTGCTTCGTGGACGGCGAGTTTAGGCGTTCTGATTGGTTACCGAGCAGCGCGACCATTTACGCGACGATCGATTGACGCAGACTGGCCGTCGAGAAGGCGCTGGAACATTGGATGTCCTGCCTCTTGTCCCCTCTACGTGCTCGGTTTTAATTAAACCGAGGAATGTGAGAGCTGCTTTTTGCCCTTTTTCAGATTTGCAGCATCTATCAAATCCTGTGGCCTAGCTGTTTCAAGTTTGACACTTATGAGGTCTTCTCTCGAGATTACCGGCACTACCACTTCGCCGAGTTTCATTTCAACACGATTCTG
>JAGRAW010000589.1 GCA_020434415.1 Bdellovibrionales bacterium | reverse complement strand
CGACCACGAAGCGGCAAGGTCGTGCATCTGGCGGACTGGCGACGTAGGTAAGGAGAACGTCAGAACGAAACACTGGCGGGAATGCCGGTTATTCGCGTTCGCCTTCCTGTGTTTCGAGCTTTCGCTCGAGACGGGCTAGCCGCCGTCGCAGATCCGGAAGCTTTCTCATCGTGCCTTGAATCCGCAGCCATTCCGCCGCTGGAAGTGCCGGATACCCGGCCCAGTCACCCTGCGTGTAGTGGTTAATGTGCCCGGCAGCGGAACGTCCCCCGAACCTCACGCCGTCGTCGATGGTCACGTGATCCGCTATGCTGACAGCACCTCCCAAGACCACCCCGTCACCAATCTTGGTGCTGCCTCCGACGGCCACATCCCCGCAAAGAATCGAGTTCCGGCCGACATGGACGTTGTGCCCCAGTTGGACCAGGTTATCCAGCTTGGTATTACGTCCGATTCTCGTGGTTCCGAGCGTTCCCCGGTCGACGCAGCTATTGGCACCGATGTCCACCTGTTCCTCGAGGACGGTCGTGCCAACCTGCGGCACCGAGGCCAGCCCCTGGGGCGTCGACATGTAGCCGAAGCCGTCGGCTCCGACGACCGCGCCATTTTGCACCACACATCCCGCTCCCACCACGCAGCGCTCCCGAATGACGGCGCCGGAGTGAAGCAGCGCGTTCGCCCCGATGACTGCATGCGGATACACAATGCATCCCGGATACAGCACAGCGCCGTCCTCAATCACTACATGGGCACCCACGGAACAGAAGGCTCCGATATGGACGTTCTGCCCCAGCTTCGCAGTCGGGTCGATGTCAGCTTTTTCGCTGATGCTTCGAGCAGGGGCGAGCTCCTCGTAGAATAGCGGGATCAACTTAACTATCGCCGGCAAGGGATCAGGGACGCGAATCAGCGGCACTGTCGTTTGAAGATCAGCCGGTGAGATGGTGTTGCGGATTATCAACACGCTTGCTGTCAAGGAATTGAGTACCTCCTGGACCGCGTGCGCACCGCTCAATGTGCTGAAGGCCACGCATCCCCTGCGCTGCTCATCGAGCGAGCAAATCCCTTCCACCTCCGGCACACCGCTTCCGCACAGATCGCCCCCGAGAGTAGCGACGACTTGTTCCAACGATACTGGGGTATTGCGAGCAATATACAGCATAATAATCCGCGTCCTCCTCGACCAGGTAATTCAGCAGCAAAGTTTAGAAGAAGTGAGACGGATTTGAAAGGTTGTTTAAGCTGTAGCATGGTGATTCGCTAGATGCGGCAAGCCCGCAAGCGAGCGAGGATGACAGCGCCCCATGGCGGAAGCTCTAACAGGTCAGAAAAGGACCCCTGTGCCGTTCGACGGTGTCGTTGACGTCGACTGGCTAGTGCGGCTGCGCTGGTTGGCGTTTCTCGCGTTGGGGATTCTCGTGCTGCTAGGCCCGCAGCTCGCGCCGCTTGCTCTGCCCCTGGTCCCACTGCTGACGATTTCACTGGCCCTTGCCGGCTCGAACGCGGTCTTGGCCTTGTATGCACATCGACGCCGCTTGACCGCCACGGGCATCGGCAGCGTGCTGATCCTGGATATTTTATTGCTGACCGCGGCGCTCTACTGGACGGGAGGTCCTTCCAATCCGTTCAGCGTGTTGTTTTTGGTCCACGTGGCCCTCGCCGCAGTGGTTCTTGGTGCGGGATGGACTTGGGCGCTCGCTCTCCTGGCGACAGCGTGCTTTACGCTACTTTTTCGCTTCCATGTGCAAGCGCCGCTACTGGGCCACCACAACCATAGCATGGATGGTAACGGCGGGTTTTCGCTGCATTTGCAAGGCATGCTCTTCGCCTTTGCCATCGCTGCATTCTTGATTGCATTTTTCGTGACCAGAGTGCGCGCACGCATGATTGAGCAAGAACTGAAGCTGCGAAGTTTGGAGGCCGCCCGTCTCAATGAAGAGCGCCTTGCTTCCCTCGCGACATTATCTGCCGGTGCCGCGCATGAGCTTGGCTCCCCCCTTGCTACTATCGCCGTCTGTTCCGCCGAGCTGAGCGCACTTGCGACTGAGCTCGGTAGCGAATCGAGCGACCTCCAAGAATACG
>JAGRAW010000588.1 GCA_020434415.1 Bdellovibrionales bacterium | reverse complement strand
ATCCGGAACCGGTGCGAGCGGGATGCAGTAGTGCGGAGATGTTGAGTATTCCCAGTAAACATCATCGTAAATAAAATAATAGAGCATACGACTTTTCACACCACAGGCGTCGATGAAACTGTTAAAAGAGGAATTGTTTGGGAAGATGAACTCAGGATCGCAACATAAACCTCTTCCTCCATTGTCGGTGCAAGCGACATTCACAATATCTTTAGACGATGCTTTCTTCACGCAGAGGCCGTTTATCGGAGGTAACCCCTGCGCTGCGGCCGAACTTGTTGCTGCCAGAGCCGAAATCGCGAGCATCGCAATTTTCCCAAACTTTCCTTTCTTCTGAACCTTAATTCTCATTTTCCCACCTCATCTTCGAACGGAAGCGCAACGGCTCCTCTCAGTCGCCACCATTGACGACAGTGCGAGGTCCATTCGGCGCTGCGAGCACTAGTGCGCAGCCCCTGAGCTCATCTCAGCATCGCTTTCCGTCCCCACGTGCTTCCTGAGGTTTATGGCACCCGCGGATCGACCTGCGGCAGTGCGCCCGGCGCCAAAAATAGAGTTTTTTCGTGGCTCTACTTGATCAACGTCGTATTTCGGCAGAGTCGAATCTATTACGCTTCCAAACTATCGCTGTCGTGATTCCTTGGAGCAGGCGCGGAGATACCGAGAGGTCACGTTAGAGGACACCCACTATTTTCCAGGGGACAGCTTCCTTTGAACCGGCGTTTGGTATTAAACTCCGCGTCCGAAGTCGAGGACATGACTCGGCCTCCCTTATCCCCTATTCGTAAAGTTACGTATGACTCCTCAAGCGACTGTCTCGTCCCCGGCTACTTCTTCCTTCGCAGCAGCATCGGCACGCGCCCAAGAACTCTTAGCGCGTGGGATGTTGGTTCTGGCTCTGCTAGCGTCCAGTTTGGCCGCAATGCCCGAGCAGGCCGAAGCGCAGGGACGGCAAACGCGCCTGCTAGGAGTTTGGAACGGCTTCAACGAGCACGCCGTCGTGGTCGAAGTGAACAACACTTCGGATTCCGACGCGGATTTGTTGCTCACGGTTCAGACCAGCGCAGGAATTGCCCTCGGAGCTGAGCAGATTAAGTTGCCGGCGAAGGGCACCCAGCACGTTGCGCTGAACAAGTACGGCATCGTCGACAACCACGGCACCTACGTGATTACCGCGGCGAACGGAGGTGGGTCGCTGGAAGACATCTCCGGGCTCACGGTGTTCTATCGCTTTCTGCCGCCAGGCAGCGTTGAGCCGCTCGAATACGCTTTTGCGATTCCTTTCGTCGAACTGAAGACAGGAATCGTCGCCGGTATCTATAACTCTTTCGATCCCAGCGGCGGCGTTAATCCGGTTTTTAACTGGCTGTCGGTCGTTGCACCTCCTGACGCTAGAACACCGTTCCGAGCGACCGTGCAGGTCTACGATCAAGGCGGGACGCTCGACACCGCTCGGAGCTTCCGCATCGCAGGCATCGAGCCGGGCCAGCGCCTGGATTTTCCGTTAGGCCACGAACAGGGGCAAGTGGTCGGCATCTACCGTATCGTCCCCGATTCCGGGACATACCCCTATTCGGCATTTCTCAGCCGCTACAATCAGAGCCCCGACGGAGGATTCCGTTCGGCTTTCTTTCTCGAATCTGTGAGCGGCTCATGCTCCCCGGAAACGCTTCCGGCGAGCACCATGGATCCGGCAACCAACTGGGGGGAGATCGCCAACATCAGCAGCGAGACGGCTGTAGTGGATGTTCTTGTGCGTGATCAGTCGGGTGTGGTCCGCCGTGATGAACAGATTCGCCTTGCGCCGTATTCCCAGCAGCATTTTCTGCTCAACGTCGACCTTGGTTCCAGAAACCTCGGCACCTTTAGCGCAGCATGCAGCAATCCTGATGCTCCGACGCCATTGTTGGTGCAGAGCGTTTACTATGGGCATTTGAATTCCCAGACGGCGCCCCTCGTGGAATGGGCATACGCTTCTCAAGCGACGGAAAGTCTGGCCGATGCGGCTCTACCCGCCGTGTTCCACGCGCCAATCAACACCTTTCTTGGTGCCTTTAACTGGTACAAGACTGCGGCAGGTGCGGTCG
>JAGRAW010000587.1 GCA_020434415.1 Bdellovibrionales bacterium | reverse complement strand
CGCGAGGTGGCGATTAAAATCGTGCATCACCGCCTCATTGACGACGATGCCCGGAACGAGTTTCTAGCAAGGTTTCAGAGCGAGGCTCGCACCGCGAGCAAGATTAAGCATCCCAACGCGATTACGCTCCATGACTTCGGAATCGCCGAGGGGAATCCTTATCTCGTGATGGAGCTGGTCGAAGGTCAGAGCTTGAAATCGTTTCTGGCAGAGCACGCTCCACTTCAGCCCGCCGTCGCTGCCGATATCCTGCAACAGGTTTGTGGTGCTCTAGAGGAAGCCCACGCCGCAACAATCGTTCATCGGGATATCAAGCCGGACAATATCATGATCTCGGCGAGGAGAGACGGTTCGTATCATGCAACGGTGCTGGATTTCGGATTGGCAAAGCCGCTCGCCGCCGAAGGATCGCAGGCAGCCCAGCTCACCCAAAGCGGTGTCATCTTGGGCACGCCGCAGTACATGTCGCCCGAGCAGATCCGTGGTGCGCAGCTTGATGCGCGAAGCGACGTCTACTCCTTGGGGGTAGTGCTTTACGAAATGCTGACCGGTTCTACGCCCTTCAAGGCAGACTCCTTGACTGCGTTGTTGCTGCAGCATATCAGCGAACCGCCTCCGCCGGTGCAACACTTGGCGCCCGATTTGAACATTCCGAGTGCGCTTGAAACCGTGCTGTTTCGAGCCCTGGCCAAAGAACCGGCGGAACGTCCTCTCTCGGCACGAGCACTGGCAGATGAAGTCACTGCCGCGCTGAGCGACACGGCCGCTTCCCCTCGCAGGCGAGGAGAGAGTCGACTTTTGCTCAAGGCAACAAGCAGTGTCGCGGCAGTATGCCTTCTGGGCGGCGTGGGCTATATCGGCTACTCGCGACTGGCCGAACCGCTTTTGTCGACCGAACCGTCGCAACTGCCACTTTCCTCGACCGCCGATCCCCGGCACAAGCAAGAACCGGCTCTTCCACCGCCGCCGGAGGTAACGCCCGAGCCCACCGCGACGCCCGTCGACACCACCCACCGCGTCCAAGCGATCGAGGCACGCGCGAAGGTCGACTCGCTCAAGGCGCGAATCGCAGAGCGCCAGAAAAAAATTCAAGATCGGCTGTCACAAGCCGAAGCAATCGTTCAGTCACGAGAGGCCGCTTGGAACGAGCAGCAAGACAGCACACGCGCCGACGCCCTCAGCGAAGCGACTAGAGACGTCGCCTTCCTCCGCGAGCTGCAGGACTCCCTGCAACGAGCGGTCGATGATAGCGCCCAGGCCGTGGCGCTTGCGAGTGGAACGGAAGCAGCCCAAGCGCTCTTCGACGCCCATGACTATGAAGCCGCAGCGACGAAGTACGCAGCGCTTACTAAATCTGCGGAAGCACTGCTGGCGGTTAGCAACGACGTAGTCGCCTTCTACGCCGAGAAGAGGACGGCTGAGATGGCGGAACAACGGTGGGAGGCGCGGAAGAAGGACGCTCAGCCGAAACTGGTCGTGGACGTGGAGCGTCGCGAGACCACCCTCCAGCAAGACCTTCGAGGTGCGCTCTACGAGAATCGTTTTGCTGACGCCACGAAATCCGTTCAGGCGCTGGAAACGCTTTACAGCGAGTCTCTCGCGCAACTCCCCGAACCAACGACGACGGCAGTTGCGATACAGGAGCGCCCATCGACTACCGAGCGTTCTCAGAAGACTTCGGAGAGTATTCCCAGCCGGCAACACCGGCGCCCCCCTCCTCCCCGACGTCGCGAAGTTGATTGGGAACTTCGCAGGCGAGAGGAGGAACTGCGCCGGGCAGAGCAACGTGCCCGCGAGACCGAAGAACGGCTTCGTCAGATCGATCAGCAGCGAGAGCTAATCGATGCCATCGGGGGGCTGCTGCGTTAGAGAAAAAGAGAGCCGGTGGTTATCAAAACCTCGAGGTGGAAAACCACCGGCTTGCCTCGATCCGAGGACTATCGACACAGCTCATGCGCTGCTACGCCTGGGCCTTCCTCGGGAGGAAGGTCACCTTGCAAGCGGGTCCACTTTCTACGGCACCGTGCGCTTCGTAAGGCACAGTAAGAATTTGAACCGTATCGCCGAACTCCCGCTCGATCGCTTGGTT
>JAGRAW010000586.1 GCA_020434415.1 Bdellovibrionales bacterium | reverse complement strand
AGCTCGGGATCCCTTTCGCTTCATCCGCAAAATCAGGGAGCGGGGCGTTGATATGCTTCAGCGCCATATCGAAAAAAGTTCGACAGTTGAAAGGCAGACTCCCGGTGACGAACTGATACGCCATGATTCCCAAAGCATATACGTCAGTGCGGCGGTCTACTTCGCCGCCACGAAACTGTTCCGGGGCCATGAAGGCAGGCGTGCCCACAGCTTCACCCGTTTGGGTCAGTTTCATGTCACTCTCGCTGGCGCGCGCCAGACCGAAGTCGACGATCTTAAGTTCTCCGTGCTCCGTAATCAGTACGTTGGCGGGCTTGAGATCGCGATGGATCACTCCTTTGCGGTGAGCGAATCCGACACCCTCAAGAATTTCGCACAGTAACTTCAGCGCCGTCGGTAGTGGCAACCCTTCAGTGCCTTGGCTAGCGACCAGTTCGGCGAGACTTTGGCCCTGGACGTACTCCATCGTGATATACGTGAAGCCGTCGTCGGTTTCGCCGATATCATGGATGCGCACGATGTTTGGGTGGGTCAACGAGCGCGCGATTAACACTTCGTTGATCATCCGCTGTAAGACGGTGCTATTTTCTTCTGCGACCTGTTTGTTGAGCAGCTTGATAGCGACTATTTCGCCATTCAGCTTTCGGTCTGCAGCTTTGAGTACGAAACCCATGCCACCTGCACCCAAGCGGCCAACGACTTCATAGCGGTTCGCGATGAGCGTACCTGGTTCGAAACGAACGGTTGTGCCGATTTGGGTGCTGTCCATTCAGAACGTAACGTGGGCTATCGATCCGGGGGCCATGCTGCGTCTAGCAGAGTGGAGCAACAGCATGCCTGCAAGGCAAATATGGCAAGCGGAGGCCCGAATCGACGTGCCGGTCAAATTTTGCACTAAATTTGGCGAAATTCGTTCAGTCGGGGAGAGACCCCACTACTGAAGCTGTTCCGCCAGCTAATTGGTCGGCTCTGCTGGGGAAGTGCTTGAGCCAGGCCACAAGCCGCTGGTATCTTTCCTGAAATCGATCCCCACGGGATAAGGTCCTATAACTCCGGCTCTGGTGCAAGGCAGGGAAAACAAGGCGGCAACTAATGTTCAAGACTATAGGCGGGCAGCGTTGGCTGACGGTGGCTGCGGGAATAGTGGTGTTTGGTGGAACTGCCTTTGCCGAGGAGGGCGCCGTGGTGAGTGTCCTGGATGCAGACGGGCGCACCCAGTCACTCGTCGAGACCGATCCGGGAAGCCTCGGCACTGTGAAGGTTTTCGTTCAGGACGAACAGGGGGAGGGAATTCAGGGCGTCTCGGTGACTCTGTTCAATCTTGTTGAGGATGCTGTGTTCAATACGACCAAGTCGCTTGGTCGAGGTGTAGCGTCGTTCTTCGAAGTGCCGACCGGCACCTATCAAGTACAGTTTGACTGTGGCGCCTACGAGCTGGAAGCAGTCGAGCTATCCGGGAACTCTCTCTACGGCACTGACACCGACCAGAGTCTGCTTGATGCGGCAGATCGGGTGTCCATGATCGACGAAAACGGTAGCACTCGTGCGGTCGCGGAACTGCCCATCGGTGAGCGAGCGAGACCCGTAGTCAAAATAGCTTCGAGCGAAGGTCGAACACTGAAAGGTATCACCGTTCGACTGAGCGAGCTAAACGAAGAACGTGAACTTGAAGTGCTCCAGGCTGTTGTGACAGATGATGAGGGGAGGGCGTTATTTGAGCCGGTTCCCGGCGGCGAATATCGGGTGCAACTTGCCGACTGTGCCGCAGGAGCGCGACTCGGGGGTGTCAGTCTAGCGGACTTTCCGCTTTCGTCTCTCATTTGCCCCCCCACCGCTGCTGCCGGCATCGTTCCCGATCAAAGCCTCATCTCCGGCGCTTTGGGATTCGACGACGCAAAGGAAAATGCAGATCAGCAAACAGCAGAAATTTCCATCTTGGACCAAGAAGGACGGACGCAATCTCTTGTAGAAGCCGCGCCGGGCAGTAAAGGAACGGTCAAAGTATTCGTCCTGAATGCAGACGGACAGGCAGTCGAAGAAGTGACTCTCGGTCTGGAGTCTGCCTCGACAAAAGAGATAGTGGCTCGTGCAA
>JAGRAW010000585.1 GCA_020434415.1 Bdellovibrionales bacterium | reverse complement strand
CTGTCCGCCGCATAGCGAAGCGATATGTCGACCGCTCGCGCGGAATGGGTCAGGCTCCCCATCGAGATGAAATCAACGCCTGTCGCCCCATAAGCTGCGACAGTCTCCATGGTAATGCCGCCTGAAGCCTCAAGCTCGATCCCCGCCCCGGTTGCCGAGCTTCGAACCAACTTTACAGCCCGCCGAAGGAGTTCGGGTGCCATGTTGTCGAGGAGAATCGCATCGGGTTTTGCCGCTAGCGCCGCCTCGAGCTCTTCGAGTGAGCGGACTTCGACCTCCACTTTCGTGCCCGGAGGAGCGAAGCTGCGGGATTGAGTAATCGCTTTAGCGATGTCGCCTTGCAGCGCGTCGATATGATTGTTCTTGATCAAAACCGCATCGAAAAGACCATGGCGGTGATTTGTACCGCCCCCGGTCGCTACGGCATACTTTTCGAGAGCGCGATACCCCGGTGTCGTTTTTCGAGTATCAAGGAGCTTCGCCTTCCCGTCGAGCTGCTTGACGACCTGCTTCGTATAGCTCGCGATTCCCGAAAGATGTTGCAGAAAATTCAAAACGGTCCGTTCGGCGATGAGAATACCAATCAGTGAACCGTGCATTGCAGCAAGTTGTTCACCTGCCTTACAGGCACTGCCGTCAGGCGCCTCCGCTCGATACTCTACATAATAGCCGAAGCGATGCTTCACCTCTGCGAAGACGGCGGCAGCGACCTGCTGGCCACAGACGACCAAGGGTTCCTTGGCGAGAATAACGGCAGAGCCGGTGCGCTCGGGAGAAATGGTAGCAAGTGTGGTGATATCGCCCGGGCCGATATCTTCGACCAGCGCAAGTTGAACGATCAGATCGCTCACGAAATCCAGCATTTCCTTCCCTCGCTTTGTAGTGTGATTCACCCTGAACCTGCACGTGCACCTGAACGTCCCCGGTCCCCAAGTTCGGAGAGACAAAGTCTGCTCAGCATTGCAACAATCCGCTCAAGGAGCTTGTTGAGCTTCTCTATATCGCCTGGATTAGCCAAGTCCAAGTGAATCAAAAGGTCGAGTATGGTGGCGCACTCCATGGCCGAACCTCTAGCGAGGCCAGAAAACCGTTGCTTGTCAACTTTCCCTGTTTTTCCAGTACCTTCAGCGATATCAAGCAGTACCGAGTGGGAGGCGTTTCGTTGCGACTAACGGGGACGTTCATGTACACGTGCAGGCGCACGGGGAACTGACCGGCGTGAATGCGAGGGCCCTAATATTCCTACTTGATTACACAGGAACATCGAACAAAAGGTTGTTTTCAGGACTTCGTTCCCCGCGTTAACCTCTGGGCGCAATGTAATGAGGTGTTTCATGAAAGCGATTTTGACTCCGGCTTTGCGCACGGTCGCTGCTCTGACTGTGCTTTTGTCCACGGCATGTACGATTCCGACAAGCTCACTAACGACCCTTAGCGTATCCGGTCAGCTGCTTGATGAGCGTGGGGGGCCGGTGGTCGGGAAACCTGTCGAGGTTGTCCTTCCGGCAGCGTATGGGCTTAACGAAATAGACTTAGAGTACGGGAGGCCATCAAGCTACGGCCACAGTGATCAACGCGCGGTCGTCTATACCGACGCCTTGGGCGCGTTCTCTCATACCTTCGCTCCGGTGGAGTACTCAGAGCAGTTCTGGTTGCTGCCGCCGCTCGGCACCCTTCCCGAGTCCGATCCTGAGCCGGGATTCCTTGTGCGTCTGCCTGATACCGGTGAAGCTTACTACTCGATCCGCATGGCGCAGGATGAACTGGTATACGGTGTGTATGTAAACGCGCCGGGGTCAATGTCGGAGCTGACTACTACCGCTGCGGCGGCTGCCCGTCCGGCTGAGCTCGACGGTTCCCTGATGGAGGACAACCGAGACGGAGCCAAGGGATGGATTGCGAAGCTCGACTTTCGCTACCTACCCCGCTCAGAACGAGTGAGGGCACGGCCGCGGTCGCTGCTTCCTCAATAGCGGCGTTCGGCGCCTGAAGAACGCATCGGATCGCGCCGGTATGGGTGAAGTGCTCCGTTACAGTCCTGCAGTATTGGAACAGGCACCGATCGGCGCATGGATTACGCTAGGGCTACCGCCATCAG
>JAGRAW010000584.1 GCA_020434415.1 Bdellovibrionales bacterium | reverse complement strand
AGAGCCTGGCTAAGAGGGGCGTGGCGACGGTTGAAACCGACTGCCAGCAGGCCGCCCTCTTCGGTCCGGGCTGCACGTAGATCTTCTAGCTCGTCCCACGTCAGGCACGGCGGCTTCTCGACGAATACGGATCTTCCTGTACGCAGGACATTCGCTGCGAGTTCAGCATGTGAGGCATGTCTCGTGGCAATCGCGACCAGGCCGGCCTCATCTGAGGCGATCACCTCATCAGGCGTTGCCATCCCGACGAAACCAAAGCGCTCCTTTGCTGCTCTGGCCGAAAGACCGCGAGCGCTTGACACGGTCATAGGAGTGAATCCACTCGCTATGAGGCTAGGAATGAGTACGCGTTGGGAGAAGCTGCCAGCGCCAATTGCGCTTACACGTCCATCATCTGTTGCCAGCGGCGCCGGATATAGGTTGTCACCGTCAGCGATTCGTGAGCCTTCAACACCCGGGCTCGCATCCCCGTCCCGGTCGGGGTAAGTGATGATCACGCCCAGGGGAGATGATTTATCACGGACCAGCCGTTCGTAAGCCGTGGAAGCATCGTTGATAGGTACCCTTTCCTTGATCAAACGGGAAACGGGGACCTGACCACTGGCGACCAAACGCACGAATGCTTCCATGTTCCGGCGCTCCGTCCAACGAACGTAGCCAATTGGATAGTCCAGTCCGCGCTCTTCGTACTCTCGATCGTATCGACCCGGTCCGTAGGATCGGGATAGCCGCAGGTCGATCTCCTTGTCGTAGTAAGGAGCTCGCGGGATCTCTAGACCCACGTCACCAAGAACGACAACCCGCCCGCGGTCACGGCACAGTCTGGCGGCGAGAGATACCGGATCGCTTGAAGATGTTGCAGCCGTGATTAGCACAGCATCACAGTCACCTACCTCTGCGGGCAATCTATCGCCTTCTAGTTCGGAACGGAGAACCCCGACGTCTACAGTACCCACCTCCTTAGCGGCGTCCAGGACATTGCCGTCTACATCAATGCCGATGACCGTGCAGCCTGCCGCGTGGAGGAGAAGGCCCGCTAGCTGTCCGACCAACCCAAGCCCGATCACGGCTACTCGCTCACCAAGTGAAGCCTCGGCCTGGCGGACGCCGTGCATCGAGATTGCCCCCACGGTGGCGAAGGCTCCCTCCTCGAATGCGACCCCATCTAGAAGCGGAACGCAGAGGTTTCCCGGAACACGATCAATCTCTGCGTGGATAGCGTAGTCGCCACCACCGATTGCAACTCGATCGCCGGCGGTGATCCCTCGTACCAAGCTTCCAGCTGCCAGCACCACTCCAGCCGCGGAGTATCCAAGTGCGGTCGGTTGGTCAAGCCGCGCGCGTACCGCATGGACCGTTTGCTTGATTCCATCGGTGCGAGCCTTATCTAGAACCTGGGCCACCTCTTGCGGTCGAGAACGAGCCTTGCCGATCAAACTCTTCCTGCCAGCTTCAACCTTTGAGCGCTCCGTACCCACGCTCAGAAGGCTTGCTCGTACGTCAACGAGTACGGTTTCGGGCGTCAGCATTGGCTCTGGAGCTTCAAGTACCTCGATGTCGCCATCTCGTAGTCGCTGGGTTACTTGTTTCATTGAACCTCGAACCGCTTTGAGAGGTGAGAGTAAAGGTTGCGTGAGATTGCTGACTGAAAGACTCCCATGGTAAGGTGCGGAGCCGGTCCCGTCCTTGAATGGGCTTGAAGCGATATCCATACTGTGTCCAACATTTCCGAGGTCCTCACTTAGTGAATAGTTGAGATCTGGGATTTAGAGAGCGAGCACGCTGATAGGTAGAAATCGATTTGTTGACTTGATTAAGCTCAGCTTGGATGCGAGAAAGGACAAGCCAAGTGCGCCAATTGGTAGGCTCATTGACCGTCGCTGTTCTTGCCGCCTTTGCGGCTCTTCTGAGATCACCTTGTAGTTCCGCCACCAGCGCTTCCTGAAGATAAGGGGAGGCAGCACTCGGTTGCACCTTCTGCGCTGCCAGGGCCTTACTTTGCGCAGCATTCAGGTCGCCGGAACTGGCATCCATCTGACTCTGACGCACCAAGGTCACTGCCGTCAGCGGTACCGCAATGGTTGCAAGTGCAGCGACACCAATTGTCGTCAC
>JAGRAW010000583.1 GCA_020434415.1 Bdellovibrionales bacterium | reverse complement strand
TGAGCAGATCCTGCGCAAGATCACCTCGTTCAGTCATTCGCACCAGGTTCGGGCGGGCTGGTTCGAAAACGTCTGGAAGCGTTGGGATTCAGACCCTGACGTCAAGGACCTTTGTCCCTATAACCCGGGCGTGTTCCACCGTGCAGTAGCAATGCCGTTCGAACTTCTGCCGACGGTACTTCGTGAATATCTCGGCTCGAACCCCCTGGCGTAGCCTGGTCTTCGCCATTCCGGCGGCAGCATACGCTCTGGGAGACTCTGGTATTTAGAGATCGGAGATTCAACGAATCGCCTGAATTCACTGGACTTTTCACTCCACTACCGTCGAAGTCGGCCGTGCCATCATGAATAAAAGGCTGTTTGCTTGCGAGTCAAATTCTCAGCAATCCGCCACATCAACGCGATACAGTAGATACGTTTAGCGTTCATGCTTGTAGGGCCGGCCTGGCCCGAGTGGTGTCGAAAGAAAAATGGTGCGCAAACAACTCCAGGGTCTTCTTACGGATCGCTCTGCAATCGATAGCATCGTGGTCACACGAGACACGCTTCTTCTTGCAAAGATGCGACAGGTTCTAGCCGAACTGGGTTTCTGTCGCGTCGGCGGTGCTCCGAACCATATCGCAGCGCTGGATCGCCTGACCGGCCGGTCCTATCGTCTGGTCTTCTTCGATGCTGCACCGACGAACATGCCCACGGAACACTTCGTTCGCCAAGCAGCCAGGATTGCCCCCGAGGCGGTGCTAGTCGCGCTATCCGGAGATCCTTCAATCGATGATGTGTTCACGATGCTTCGCCACGGCGCACGCGCATTCGTGCGCTTACCGATGTCCGTCGCTCAGGTCGAACAAGTGCTATTCCGTGCAGTAGAAGCGCCTCCATTCAATGATACCATTCTGCAGGCCGCGGACCGAGATCGTGCCTTGGCAACGATGGTCCTCAACAACCTTTTCCGTCTTTCCGAAATCATGAGGGAGGTCCGAACCCATCCCCACCTCTCGTTTGATGAGAGCCGCAAGCGTGCAAGCTTCCATGAATCGGTCTATCTCGCGCGGACCTTCAGTCAAGGTGGCGACCTGGTACTACGGGAACGCATCTGCGATGAATGCTGCGTTCGCTCCGAACGCCCGTCCACCCGACTCGGTCGAGTCCGAATTCGGTTGCGCCAAGCACGGGAGGAAATGGCTGCATAACGGGCGTGCCAACTATCGATTTTCGATCGTCCCATACCTTGGTGCACGGTCGCCCAAGTATGAGAATCACGGTCGCCCAAGTATGAGAATTGGGTGAGGCCTTCAGAGCCGGCACACACCGGTCGATAGCCTATACGATCTACAACGCTTGGATCGGATAGCTATGCAATCGCCGACGAACCGTCATCCCCCGGCGCAGACCGCGTCAAACCTCGAGCTTGCTCAGCATCCATCGACTTACGCTTCGTTCTGGGAGCAAATTCTGAACCACATCGCCGATCCGGTCTTCGTCAAGGACGAACAGCATCGTTGGATAGTATTGAACGACGCCTTCTGTAAGTTCATGAACCTCCCACGTGAAGCTCTGTTGCAGAAGAACGATTACGATTTCTTCCCCAAAGAAGAAGCAGACGTTTTTCGGCAGAAAGACGAAGAGGTGCTGCGAACAGGCATTGAAAACACCAATGAAGAAGCGATAACCGGCAGCGACGGCATCACGCGGACTATTTCAACGAAAAAAATTGCGTTTCAAGGACCCACGGGAAAAGTGCTCGTGGGCATCATCCGCGACGTCACGGTCTTCAAAGACAATGAACGCGAACTCCGGTCTACCATCGCCGAACTCGAAACTGCTCGTCAACAAATCGAGCAGCAGCACACACAACTCGAACGCCAAAAGGCCGATGTCGAGCGAGCACACGCTGCAGCAACCGGGGCGCTGGAGACGAAAAGCCGCTTCCTCGCCAACATGAGTCACGAGATTCGCACGCCACTCAATGGCTTGATCGGCACTGCACAGCTACTGCTCGACACACCGCTCTCGGAGGAACAGACGCAGCTGGTGCAGATACTGCGAGACTCAGGCGCATCTTTGCTGCACGTCGTTAACGATATCCTCGATTTGACGAAAATTGAAGCGAACCGT
>JAGRAW010000582.1 GCA_020434415.1 Bdellovibrionales bacterium | reverse complement strand
TGCAGTGGAGAGAACGTGTCGGGAAACTCCGCCAATACTTCGGCCTTGCGTCCCTCTGCAGTGAGTCGAGCAGGAAACCATCCGATCTCCTTGACCGGCCCCGGATAGACCTTACCCCCGAGAGCTTCGGCGATGATCTGTGCGCCGAGGCAGATTCCCAACACTTTCTTTCCCGCCGCAGTCGCTCGGCGGACGAGCGCGAGCTCCTCAAGGAGCCATGGGAAGCGGTCGGACTCGTACACCCCCATCGGGCCGCCCATGACTACCAGGGCATCGAAACAATCGACCGTCGGATACTCTTCAACTAGGTCCCCGAAGGTCGTCTCTATCTGAAAGCCTTGCGCTAAGGCCCAGCGCTGGACACCCGCCGCGGTTTCGAACGGAACGTGCTGGATAATATGCAGCCTCATGTCAATCTCCTCGCTCTACGCTTCACTGAAGACTAAGTAGCGACGATGCGGCTGTCAATTGCACGAAGGGCCCGTCCGGTTTCACGTCCGGCGCGGGCTTTCGGCTCGATGGAAGGGTGATGCCCGTAGATTTAGGGATGCTCATGTTGGCCTTGGCCAAACGCAGCTGTCGCCGCTGCCAGGTCGTCCGACTCTCGCCGTCTAGCGCAGATCTTTCCAGCATTCGCGCCAAGTGCATTGCCGCTTCAACCGTTTCAATCGCAGGGAAGCTCGTCATGAATGAAAGGGGCGGCGCAAGCGATAAGTTCCTTCTCTGCTTACAACCGCCCCGCCTTTCAGGTTCCGATCCGGCCAAACACTACTGCCGATCTGAGGCCGACCAAATCGACGCAGGAAGACCTGACCAACCCGGGTAGTGCGCAGCGAGTCGTTCAAGCTGCGCCGGGGTTAAGTCTGCCATCCCTTCCAGCGCCGGAATTAGAGTCGACTCGTAGTCGACGCCGATGCGATGACCGAGAGCCACGGCAACACTGGGGGCGTGAAAGGAGCTGAGGAGTCTTCTGCCGTCTTGTTCCCAAACGCGTTCAAGGAACTTATGACGTGCCTCGCGAACGGCGTTACGATTCGGACGCTCGGTCTGAGCTGTCCTCACCGGCATCGGTATCGGCGTCGGCGTTTGCTGTGCAACTCTCGGACGGGCTGCCAATGGAGCCGGAGCGACTCTCGCGGCACCCGCTGTCTCGCGCTGCTGTGTCGATCCTTCCTTGGGGTTCGGACGCTCGGTTCGAGCTGTCTTGCGCGGCACCGGACCAGCCGTCGACAGTTGCTGTGCAACGTTCGGACGGGCTTCCAACAGATCCGGTGCGGCTTTCCCGGCCACTGTCTTCTTTCGCTTCCGCTTCCGCCCTTCCTGATTCGCCAGAACGTCCAATCTTTGGGCCGGAGCGGGAGTTTTTCGACCCGGAAGTAGCTCCCCTAACGCTTTCCGAGATGATTCACTCCACGTTTCAGCAGGGCCCAGCACGCTCAGATCTAGTAGAGCGTGCCTGCCGCGAAGTGGCGGCTGGAGGAACAAATGCATTCCCTGTTCCGTATTCAAGCGCCGACGAACAAGCTCATCGATCCGTTCGAGCTCTACATCTTCCAAAGGGGCGCCGAGGCTCAGAAGCCCATCGACGACCTCGCTTTCCATTCCAAGGACTTCACCGGCCATCGCAGCCAAAGCTCGTTGGTCGTTGATATCGACATCGTAATTGAACAGCCGAGCGAGCAGCTCCAGACTCTTCCGTCTAGCCCATAGTTGGCTAATTTCGGTGCTACCACGCACCAAACTCGTCTGCATTGCACAAACTCCTTACATGAACCTTGAAAAAACCTAGCGTGCGCTCTGCACCCTTCCGGCGCACTCTCGGCCGATTCGATGCAGATTTTGTCGAACTACCCCACAGACGAAGCTGAAAGAACTACAAGCAGGTGGGGTAGTAGCGTCTTTGGATTAGTTCCTAGTTAGGAACACATTAGTTATCCGCGGGAAATTGGTTGGCCTTTCCTTCCGTAAACCCACCGGAGTCGCCTGGAGTCGCCTGGGGAGTCGCCTGGAACCGGGTTACTTCGAAATCGCCGGAGCGGCCTGGAACCGGGTTCGATCTAAATTGCGATCTAAATTGTCGCACCCGTCACTTGCCGCAACGGAGTCACAGCCGAAA
>JAGRAW010000581.1 GCA_020434415.1 Bdellovibrionales bacterium | reverse complement strand
GCCTGCGGCAATTTCCCACCTTCGCAATGACAATGGTGAGGCGGAGATTGCTCCTTTCGTGGCAAGCCACCTTCTCAATGACAATGGTGAGGCGGCGATTGTCCTTATCGCGGGAAGCCACCTTCGCAATGACGATGAGGCGACGACTACGCAGCCGGGTACTTATCTGTCACAGCCGGTGTGAACCTGTTCGTTCGCGATTTGGAATATGAAGATTTCATCATTTTTTTGAAGCAGAAATGCGTCGAGAGCTGAAGAGCGGAAGCACTATTAGCTACCGCTCTGGAGGGCTCTTCCCATGCGCCGTTTGCATCTTGCGACCCTTTTATTTGCCTGTCTTGGATTCTGTAACCCGTCGAACGCTCACGCACTCTGCGAAGAGTATCTGACGTACTACGATCATACGATTGAACAAAGTGCGCTAATTGCCGCGCACATTGGTGAGCCCCTGGTTAGGGTGCATTCCTGCGCCACCGCAACCAAATGGGTGCGTGCTTTCAGTTGCCAAATCGACTACGCCCGAGAAGCTATCGTGGAATGCTTCACTGAGCGTGGTCCTGCACAGTGCCAAGATTGGATCACGAATGTAAAGGAGCCGCTCGAGACGCAGTACCTGATGTGGAGCGGCATCGCGCAACGAAACTGCACCAAGCTTTGTCAGTTCAACAGCGCGTTTTGTCACAATTGATAGACCAATTGCCTACCTTGTTCTGGTCGCGATGTGACCAGAACAAGGTAGCTGAGAAGTCTAGAGAAAGCCTTTCACGAAGTGCGGAAGGTGATTCCTACAACTTCTCAGCTACCGTCGCGTCATCCTTTCTTCTATTCAGTCGGAAGAAGCTCAGGCGGGAAGCTTTTTCGCACTCCGTTCGGATAGGCCGCATTCAACGCTTGAGCTGCATGTCTAACGCCATCAGACGTGACCTGGGGCGGCACGATATAAGGTTCGACATAAAGCGTTCCGGCCGTTTTACTTGAGCCGCTATTCACTCCGTATCCCGGAAAGGCGAGCGGAACGTCCGCTTCCCAACCCGGTTCGATAGTGATTGCAAGCGGGCCGCGCGGCGTACGTATTTGCATTCGGTGACCGCTAATCGCCTCCCAAAGGGTCAAAGGCAACTTCAAGTAGACGTCTGCCCCCTCCAGTCTAAGATGCTTCGACTTTTCGACCGAGACTTTCACTTCAACCAGATCCTGCTCGTGCTTGATGCGGAGAATGGTGCCGCTCGGTACCCCCGCCGGAATGGTTACTCGCAGCGTCTTCCCGCCAAGAGATATGTCGCGCAGTGTTCCGAAGTAGGCATCGGTGGGAGCTATGGAGAAACGAAACTCGATCGTGCCCCTGCGCTTCGACGGCGTGGCTATCTTTGGGGGTTGGCGAATCTTCGGCGCAAAAAGGGCGCGTAGTGAAAAGGGAAGCGCGTTGCTCGCTATGTCGCTCTGGTGGCTCGCGCCGCTCGGCACGCTCTGTTCGGCGTTCGCAGAAGGACCGTTGCCGAGCGCCTCGGAACTCTCGCCGCCAGCGCAGTCCCCAGTCTCCGACTCGAGTTCCGGCTCTTCGGCCGCGGCCTTCTCCTGCTCCGGACTTTCCGTCGGGGCCTGGAGGATGCTCCACGCGCGGTCAGATTTAAAATGGTTTTTTCTTATACCCACAGTAAAAAGATGTCTTGAGCTTGCTCAGTCAAAGCAGTTTCGCTACATTCTGCCACGCGTCGGGGCGTGGCGCAGCCTGGTAGCGCTCTCGTCTGGGGGGCGAGCGGTCGGAGGTTCAAATCCTCTCGCCCCGATTCCTTACTACTCAACTCCTGCCATTTCATACCGCCCGCTAGGCAATTCAGGGGCTCCACTGATTCCGTTTGCGCGAGGGGGTATTTCGGCCCCATCTTCAACTATCGGCCGATATCTCGTTCGATTTGAATCCCGACGAACTGCGGCTGGGAGTAGGGCTGCTTTCCCACGGGCCCGGGTAGACCAGAATCTGGTCAAGATCTCCGAGTAGTAGCGTGCTTCAAGTCGAACGAACTTGGCGAAAGTCGTCGTATCGGTGAGTATGGGTATTCTGCTCGAGCGGCGTCGTAGAGCTCGAATCGATTTGAATCACTCAGAATCAATGCGCTC
>JAGRAW010000580.1 GCA_020434415.1 Bdellovibrionales bacterium | reverse complement strand
CGGTGGTAGCGCATGGAAGAGGGTTCTACCTCTTTCCTCGGTCTTCTCCACCAATCCGAGAGCGACCAGGCGATCAATGAAATTGTAAATTGAGGTGCGCTTTACTCCCGAACGGGCGCTGATCGGGGTCACACTGCTCCGGCCGAGCTGCAGCAGCGCCAAGTAGACAGAGCTCTCCTTCTCACTCAGACCGACTTCCGAAAGTACCGTCTCAAGATCGTTCATTTCGCACCTACCACCAAAGCTGTCGTCTATTTTGCAGACACAAATATCCCGACTACCCCGCCAAGACAATTAAAATCAATAAGTTGGGCGTGCTGCCGGCTCAAGGAGCTTCGTTGCAGGTCTATCGTCTAGACGATGGCTACGGCTCAGCGCAATCTCTCGGCGTTCATTATTTCCGAGGAAAACGCCATGAAAGAAACATCCCAGTTCGCACTTCCGTTGTTCGCGCTTGTCTTCTTACTGCTTGTGACGACGCTTCTGTATCGGGCCCGTCCGGAGCCGGAACATGTAACGCTCGGCATTATCGCCCCCGTCTCGGGCGACTTCGCTGCCTATGGCAGCGAGATCGAGCGGGGCGTCGCTCTCGCGCTCGATACCCTTGGAGAACAGGGGGTGACAGCTCGAGTGCACATCGAAGACGCGTGCCTCGCCAAAGACGGTGTCAATGCCGCGCGGAGGTTGGTCGAAGTCGAGAAAGTCGCTGCCGTGGTGGGCAATTACTGTATTGCCTCGATGGTGCCCAATGCCGAGTTCTTTGAAAGAACCGAGACTCCGGTTTTTCAGAGCTCTGTCGTTCCCGAAGTATTACTCGAGGGCAATCGCTTCTTCTTTTCGACGTTTCCTTCCATTCGCTCCGAAGCAGAAGCTCTCGCGGTCCATGCTCGAGAGACGCTCCATGCCGAGACTGCGGCGGTGCTATTCTTGACGACTCCGTGGGGCGAGAGTTTCCAGCAAACCTTCGCGGAGGCTTTCGAAGCTCGCGGCGGACGAATAGTAGGCAAGGAACAGAATGCCATCGGTGAAAATGACTTCAGAAGTGAATTGACCCGAATCCGGGAAGCAGAGCCGGACGCACTACTCATCGTGCACTTGGGTGACACCCTCGCGGCAGCGTTAAAGCAAGTTCGTGCTCTCTCCATAGAAAGCGCTCTACTTTCAGTCGATGAGGCCGAAGAGCCTCAGCTACTGGCCGCAGCCGGGTCAGCCGCGGAAGGCGTCAGCATTTTCACTCCACACATTGAAGCAACTACCACTGCCGCTCAAGAATTCCGAGTGAAGTACGTCAATCGCTTCCAACAAGAGCCGGGCATACTGAGCGCGCACAGCTACGATGCAACGATGCTGACGGTAAAAGCTGCCGAAGCTTGCGGCAGTGAAGGACATTGTATGGCCGATTTCATCCGTAAGCAGGACGGCTACGAAGGCGCCAGCGGGACTCTTCGCTTCCGAACTGACGGAACGACGGAACGAACGTTGATGCTAAAACGGGTGCGCAACGGACGTTTTGCCGCGGTGCCCGCCCCGCAGCGATAACAGCGTGACTTCAGTAGCGAAAAGCTCAGGCGGCTTGCAGACAGAAACCATTTTCCGAGACAGTTACCGAGGTTTGTTCCTTCTCCCATGCGGTGCTCCCGCTCCATCTGAAGACAATAGATTACGACGGCGCTTGTAGCGGATTCCACTCGGACCCCGCCACAAGCCCGTTGGGCTTTGGGGACAGGTTTTTCTCTAACCGGGCAATGCCCAGGAGCGTTATGGATGTTTTTAACAAGCGGAGGCCCGCGCCGCATGCTGGATGTGGAGATCAACACGACCTATAAGCGCCTGCGCAGGCGAATCCTGTAAAGCGACAAAGAAAGCGAATACTGGCGCAATCAATTCCACCAGTCGGCTTTCGAAGATGATGATCCGGCCATTATCGAAATCATGGATCGCGCCTATCGAGCGCAGTGCTTGTTCGAAGCCGCTCGCCAGGTACGAGATGGAGTCTCCGAGGAAGTGGCGCTCGACAAGGTGATGCAGTGGCTCCCGGCATTGGTCCGCCACTATCACCGCTCGATAGACGCCGACCTGGTTGCGGTATATGCGACAGCTTGGGACCACTGCATTCAGACGGATGCCGATC
>JAGRAW010000057.1 GCA_020434415.1 Bdellovibrionales bacterium | reverse complement strand
GGTTTCGTCGGCGCAACCGGCTCCGGCAAGACGACCTTGATTAAGTTGCTGCTTCGCTTCTACGATGTGCAACACGGAAGCATCCTTCTGGATGGGCGCGACATCCGCTCCCTGAAGCTCCGTGATCTCCGGGCAGCGATTGGCTTGGTAAGTCAGGACGTGTTCTTGATTGACGGCACCGTGCGGGAGAACCTCCGCTATGGCAGCTTCGCGGCAAGTGAAGAAGCGATGGTAGAAGCGGCCAAAGTTGCCGAGGCTCATGACTTTATCATGCGTCTCCCGAACGGGTACGACACGGTAGTCGGCGAGCGTGGTCAAAAGCTTTCAGGCGGACAACGACAACGCATATCAATCGCCCGTGCCGTGCTAAAAAATCCGCCGCTTTTCGTCCTGGATGAGGCGACGTCTTCGGTCGACAACGAAACCGAGGCGGCAATTCAGCGCGCGATGGATCGAATTGCGGCCCAGAGAACGATGATTGTAATTGCTCATCGTCTGTCGACCGTGCGTCATGCCGATCGCATCTTTGTCCTCGAACACGGAAGAATCATCGAAGAAGGCTCTCATGACAGCCTCATTGCCCGAAACGGTGCTTATGCCTCGCTTTGGCGTGTCCAGACGGGAGAGCGGGCCGTGCTGCGTCAGACATCGAGTCCAGCGCAGTCCTTCGGGTAGGCGCCCGAACCAAGTCGGCGATCGGCACGCTTCACCGTCCAGGCAAGAGTCCAAAGGCGGCTAGGACCAGATAACGTCTTGTCGTCACTCGACTTGCCACATCGTCGCCCCACCGAGTTTTTAGTGAAGTTCGAGGTATGCTATTGCCTGGAGGGGCCGATTGCGCGCCGATAGTTCAGTTCCTTCTCAAGCAGTTTTCTCTTCCTGTCGCTTTACTGCGCCCGTCGAGAGCGGACACCCGCTGTCGTGTGGCGCAGCAGGCCCTTCAACTGAGGTTTTGACTGTCGCGTCGTCCCGTTCGACCTGCTTTCCTCAGAAGCAGTAACTCTATCAAACAAGGAGATAAGTCATGAGCTCGAGCTCACGACTGACGCATCGCGATCGATCTGAGCAGGAGGCTCGAAGTCCACTGGAACTTTTCGTGGATTTCGTTGCAAACAGACTTGTGCGACGACATGGCAGATCGCCGTGGATGTCTCGCGGAAGAAATGAGGCTTGGCTCTTCTGGGCCGAGCGACGAAAGCAGCAAGTAACGATTATCTTCAGTCAGCACCGCAATGCGGACCGCTGGGTACGCGTGGAGTTGTTCTGTAACAGCCGGAGCGGAACAATCACCTTCTTCGATGGGCGCGAATACCTTCGCGACTTCCCGATCCGCTTCGGGCTCAACGGTATTGGTGCAGAAGTTTTCGCAGACTTTCTAGACTGCACCAACCGCGGCGCCACTATGGGAACCATCCTTAAGCGCGTCAGAAAATTCGACTGACATTGTATGCCGGTGTTCGAGCCGTTCGCCTCCGGCGACGGCTCGAACACAGTTTTTGGGGTTCATCAAGCCTGCTGTGCCTGCTTCCGGAGACCGGTAGCTTTTTGCCCAAACCCTCTGGCGTAACAACGAGAGAGCTGCGACAATGCCCTTCTCACGCTGTTCTCATTCTGGGTAGACGGCTCAATCGAGTGTCCCTGCCGGTGACACATAGGCGGTGTTCGGCAGGGAAACTGTCGAGCAAGGATTTCGCTTAAATTCCGGAACCCGGTCCGGTGGGCACGGTTACGACCGAATCCAACCCACAGGACCCTAGTGAGAAGGGAGGGCGCTATGAGGCGGCGCAACAATTCTTCTTTGCAGCACCCGTTTTTCGTCCTAACAGGACTCAGCGGTTCATCCTCGTTGGGTGAATTGCGGCAAGACGCCACCGGGCATCCGATGTTTCTTTGCGTCGAGAGTCAGCCTTTTCTGGAGCGCCGGCCACACCGCGAGGCGGTGGCCGACGAACTTTTCCGGATCGGCCACAGCTTACCGCTTAAGCCGTTGACTTATTACGTGGTCGTCCACAAGGCGGACGATGAGTTCGTAGCGGCCCAACTCGGGTTAGCCGATGAGCTCATGAAAAAGGGCGTACACGTTGAGCTCGTCGCGACGCCTGCTGAAGGCGTTCGTCAGGCAATCGAACGATGTATCGCAACGCGACGCGAGGCCTTGCCATGCGAGGTGTGGGATGTCTTCCCGCTGTTGGAGCAGTATGACTCCAAGTATGTCTGCGAACTGGGCCAACTTCTGGCCCAGCTTCAGCAGCGAAGAAAGAACGGCCTGCCAACGGATGCTTCGGATCTGTTCGGAGCTGGAGGTGTTACCGGTGTAAGTGCGTAAGGAGGTGCACTATGCACTGGTTGCCAAAACGGTTTTTTCCTGGGGAGTGGTTCGCGCTAGTCACCTTAGTCGAACCCGAACCCGGACGGTTCGCTCGACTCCCCTTTTTGATTTTTGAACACGTACGGGTTTGACTTTTTTGACTGCGTACGGGAACTAGCCGCCCTGTCATCGCGAAAGTGGCCTGCCACACATGGAACAATCGCCACCTCATTGTCATTGCGAAAGTGCGCTAGCCACGCATGGAGCAATCGCTGAGCGATTTTCCAGCTCACAACAAGCTGTGGCAATCTTGGTGAACTCAGCCAATCCCCCTCATCCTTCCCCCACGCTCCTTCTGTCCTAATCGGATCAAATCGGATCGCCGCATCGTTGCGCGGCAAGCCACAATGCGATGCACCCTTCGGGGCTTGACGGCGCGTCAGCCATCATCCCGGCCAAACACGGTGAATTTTTTTTGAAAATTCGCAGCGGAGTAGTCGCGAGTCAACTTACGTAGTTAGCGAGCTATTCCAAGACCAAGTACCATTCCTCGCGGCAAACAGCATCAGGTCTCGCACTCTCTGAAGGGAACGGTTCCTTTTTCTCGCCCAATAACTCATACGCTTATACGGGAGTCACAATTAAAAAATATTCGAACCGGGCCTGAGGCCAAAATGTGCGAGTGCAAAACCCGTACACTCGCATGTCCTGGCCTCTCGGTTAAGTGCTCTACAATGTACCCAACAACGGAGGAATCACGGGCGCTAGCGAGGGCGTTCGCGATTCACATAAGTATGAAATCACCACGTTTCACTGCTGCCGCCAAATTTCACCTTGTGGGAAATCTTGTTCGCAGCGTCTTTTCGCTCACCTTGGTCCTGACGTTGTTCAATTCTACCGCACACGCCCTAGATGAAGATTCGCTGCTTGGGATGTGGAACGGTTATTTGTCGCAGCAGGTAATCCTAGAGTGTAGTAACGCCTCATCTACCGTGGCAGAAATCACCGTCGACCTTTTCAAGCAAGACGGTAGCAAGCTGACAGCAATCACCGGAGCCCTTGCGCCTAACGCTACTCGTCATTTCGTCTTCGATCGGAGTTTAATTGCCGACAGCTACGGCACCTTCTCTGTCGCATCCAGGACTACGGACCTTTCACTGATATCGTGTCGCACTATGTTTTACCGAGGTGCGCCACTGGGCCATGGTGAAATACTCGACTACGCGTACGCGTTACCCGTCACCAAGCCAATGTCCGGCAAGCGCGCGGGCATGTATAACTCCATGAATCCTGAGATAGATGGGCAACCCGTTTTCAATTGGTTCACCCTCTATAACGCTAGCGCCTCCTCGGTCGATCTAAAGATCTCTCTCTTCCAAACTAGCGGATCGACTGACACACGTCGTGCCATCGGAAACGTCACGTTAGCCCCGAAAGAGCGACGAGACTACGCGCTTGGTCATGACGTCGGAAAGGAGACCGGCACCTACGTCATAGAACCGAGCGACAATTCCGCTCCCTATGTTGCTCATCTGATCCGCTACGGTATCGCCAACAACCGCTTTTCCTTTGCCTTTCCCTTACACGCACAGCACCTAAGCTGTGAAGAGCAGACGCTCCCGGCGAGTACCATGGATCCTGCTACGAACTGGCTTGAACTCGCGAACCCGAGTGATAGCCCGACCGACGTCGCTATTGACGTGTTCTCTTCCGCGGGAACGAAGCTTCACTCTGAGGTACGAACTCTTGCACCGTTCGCCCAGAGCCATTTGTATGTCAACGCGATCCTCGGGGAGAAGTCAGTCGGCACAATCAAGGTTTCTTGCGTGAACGACAATGAAGGGATATTGGCGCAAAGTCTGTTTTACGGACACCCAAGTACCGGAACCACGACGGTCGAGTGGGCATACGCCTCTCAAGGAGTCCGCAAGTCGCAGACTTCGAATTGCAGCCCGGTCATCCCTGTGAACACCTACTTAGGTGCTGCGAACTGGCTCGCCATTCGCAACGGCACTTCGCGCGTGTTGAACGCGAATATTCAAACGTTCAACTTGGAAGGAGCTTCCGCAAAGCCTGCTCAAGCCCATGCCATCGCTGCGAACGGACGAAACGATATCGCCCTGCATGACATCGTCGACTGGAACTTTGCAGGATTTGCGACGTTCAACTCGACGTTCGGCACATCCCAAGAACTGCTGAGAGTTTATCCGAGAGAAGACGGAACGATTGGTGCAATTGTCGGTCTCGGTCCGGACACGATCTCGTGCATTCCTACGGTCGATGAAGAACCTCCGGTTGAAGAAGCACCAGAGGAAGAACTGCCGGTCGAAGAAAGCGGCCCTGTGCGGTCTCCGGTTGATGAAAGCGTCAACTTTTCGACAATCGCGACAAGCGCCGCTCGTGTAGCCAAGCTTAGAAGTATGTTCTTCGCGGGTCCGATAACGAAACACCTCGATGTGGCAAAAATTGATCCTTCCTTTATGCCGGACGAAAGTTACCTCGGCATGCAGACAGACATCGAACGTGGACCGGATAAGGTTGTCGACTTCCTTCAAGCCATGGGAGTGAAATGGCTGCGAACTGCGCTGCGGCATGATGACTTACCTACCATTACCCCGCGACTGCGAAAACACAAGTTCAACCTTCTCCTCAACGGGGGAAGCCGCAACTTCGAAGGCCAGACAATGACTCAGCTTGCGAATACTTATTTCGCATACAATCGGGCTTACATTGCAGCGAACCGAGATATCGTCAAAGCCTTCCAGATTTGGAACGAGCCGTTCAACTTTCCTAGAATCACCGTCGACGGCAAGAAAACGGGATTGTGGCCCCATGTGTACGGCGGTGACTGGGCCGGTGGCGGTTGGGTCGAACCTTTTGGGGATTTTACGGAGAAAACGGCAGATCTTTTCCGCACTGCGTTCCCTGGGCTGCACCTCTTGGGCGGTACGAAGATACCCGCGTCGACCATTCGACAGCTGCAGCAACATCCTGCGGATCTAGATGGCGTATATTACCAACCGTACCCCCGTCGCTGGCCG
The DNA here is from genome assembly GCA_020434415.1 of Bdellovibrionales bacterium. Lineage (GTDB taxonomy): Bacteria > Bdellovibrionota_C > UBA2361 > SZUA-149 > SZUA-149 > JAGRAW01. The sequence goes on along the minus strand of JAGRAW010000057.1, from coordinate 10,679 downwards.
GCAGAGTTGCTCACCGTTGCAAACGACAAAACCTGGCCCAACCTGACGACATCCTGGGAGTTGAAGGAGGCGATTCCACAGATCCAGGCAAAAACCGAGAATGCACTAAAAGCTCCGCTCGATATTTGGATTACCGAAACGGGGGCACGAGCCGTCGAGAATCCCGTCATCAACAAAGATCATTCACCTCAAGTCACCTATCGGATGCAAGCGGTAGTAAACGCGAGAACCTTTCTCAGCAACATCGAGGCGGGAGTGTTACATACGTTTCCGTTCCTGCTTCAGTCGAGAGTTCAGAACATGGATGCCTTTGGCTTCATCGACCGCATTAGTTTCAAACCACGACCGGTTTACTTCATGATGGCTCGACTGAACGGACTTCTCGGCGGCTACGCTCCGTTCTCGACCAAATTCCAAGTGGAGGTCATTTCGCCTAAACCGTCAAACTTACGGACTCGCTACCTCTTCCCTTCCGGCGGAGGAGGATTGGAAGACGACCAGGTCACGACCAGCAAGAAGGATGGTCTCATCGAATTCAAGGAAAAGACGCACACGCAAGTATTCCGCCGAGCCGATGGTCGTCACGTCATCTTCTTCTGGGTCAGCTCGTCCATTCCCGAAGATAGAGACAACCAAATCGTCAAGCATACCGCGATTCTAAACATACGGCCCGGTCTAGGAAAGAACGCGATGCTCGTCGATCCGCTTACCGGAATATCGACTAAGCTACAGGTGAGCAAACACACGACTGACTACGACCAGGTAAAGTTCACCGTCGCTGATTATCCATTGGCAATCCTACCTGACTGGTAGAAGGTGCTTTCGCAGACCACCGTGGTCGATGGCCTCCCTCCACAAGAGGGTAAGCCATCGACTGCGGCGTTCCTTTACCTGATGATCCAGTGAGTGTTTCAGCACCCTGCCGACTGCCTCTTTCCGCTCGCGCATACGACTCTGCACTCCGCTTATCGCCGGTTGGTCTCAGCGCGGAGCCGCGCCTCCTGCTCGATAACTTCCGCGGGTATAACGTCTCCGAAGTCTTCCATTTGATAGAGGGGTCGAATCTCAATCTCTGATTCTTCGGGCATCGGATTCGGACAGCGCTTTACCCATTCGATAGCATGCTCCATCGAATCGACCTCCCAGAGCCAGTATCCGGCAACGAGTTCCTTCGTCTCTGCAAAAGGTCCGTCCTGAACGGAACGCTCCGCCCCGGAGAACTTGACGCGGACTGCTTCTCTGGTCGGCTTGAGACCCTCGCCGGCAAGCAAGATACCTGCGCGCGCCAGCTCTTCGTTAAATGCCATCATTGCCGTAAAGAGTTCCGTCGAAGTAATGACGCCTGCTTCCGAACTCTCGGTTGCTTTTACAAATACCATTACTTTCATTGCCGACTCCTCCTGGAATAGTTCGTGGCACGCTCTTCAAGTTCATGAACGGGACGTATTTCGACCGTTCCCTTTTTCGCGGAGGGAATGCGTTCCGCTATTTTCAACGCTGCGTCCAGATCCTCTGCCTCGACTAGAAAGAAGCCGCCGAGCTGCTCTCGAGTTTCCGCGAACGGACCATCGATAGTGGAGCGCCTGCCGTCGCGAATCCGAATGCTCGTAGCCATGCTGACCGACTCGAGCGGGGACGCAGCTATGAACTGTCCCTTCTCTTCCAACTCACGACATAGTGCCATCGATTCATCGAAACACGCCTGCCGTTCCTCCTCGGTCCAGGCCGACTCTTCACTGTAGATTAGCGACATGTATTTCATTTTGACTCTCCTGGTAGAATCCCCTGTTCTCATTAACTCGACTGTGATGGGAATCTTGCTGAGATTAGCTTGGTAAATTCGACGCGGGTGGGCCGTATCTCGAGCGTGGCAAAGACTTTGCGCGCTTCTTCGCGATAAATCGCATCGATCTGCAGACTGACGTCTTCTCGTTGTTCCACAAGCGCCGGAGAAATGTAGTGGGTGCCCGATTACACTCTACTGGCTTATCATATATGGGACAGGCCTCAGTATATGGCCAATCCAGACTACTTTAGACAGAAAAGGACTAGTTCCAGCTTTTCCCGGCGGCAGCCGATAGTCTTGATGCCCACTTTGCTACGGCCATGACACCAAGGTTGCCTAAAGGAGTGCTTCTCGCATGCGTATCTCCCTCCCTTCTCTGAACTACCTCTCTGCAGGGGCAATCAGCTGCGTCCTGCTGAGTGGATGTGGCGCACTTTGGGGAGCGCCGTATGCCGAGACCCTCCAGCTCAACCGTTCAGTCGCCTGCGGCGGTACCGAGGTCCCGCTGTACTCGGAATCAGGGGAGACGGTTCATATTGTCTTCCCAAGTCGCATCCATGCAACATATCTTCCTGATTCAGCCGTCGTGGAACAGGGAGTAGAGAATCGGCTTACCGTCCGCCCATCGAGTTTTCTCCCCGGAAGCGGAGAATACATGACGGTATACGTCTATGACGGGACCTGCCGTTTTCGTCTCTTCCCTGCAGCACCGCACCACCCGCCGGATCACAGTGTCACGGTAAAAAGCGTCACTGCGCCTGACGGGCAGACCACTGCGCACTGGCTGTACAAACCGGCAACGCTCTCCGACATCGAACGTCAGCTACGGACGATTGCGGTGCCGCCAAGCCTCGCCGATGCGTGGGCTGTCTTCCGCGCAAAGTCACGTTCCGGGGATCAAGTTTGGTTGTTCTCTTCCCCCCCGGCCTCGTGGTCGCAGGGCAGCGGTAAAAGCGGCTATGCTCTGGTTCGGGAGGGAAATGTGGTTGCAGAGCTTTTCCTTGGGGATGGAGAACATCCATAGTGCCGGAAAAGCGCTCCTCCGCGCACTTACAGAACCTACTACACCTGAGGGGGTCATGTTCCGTGAAGTAGAATCTTTCCTTTCCAGCTTGGAATCAGCTACGACAACTGCCGCGCCGTCCGCAGCCTCACTCGCGCTGTCGGAACGAGAGCTTCAACTTGTTGCCTGCACGCTTCTGCTCCAAACGGCGTTCGTCGATCTGAGCATACCTGCCGACGAAGAGCGTGCGATTTTTATCGCAATGAGCACGCTCTGCGATCTGAGTGAACCTGAAATGCGAGAGATGCTGGATATTGCCGAGCTCTCCCGCATCTATGGCGCCGACTTTGACTGCCTTGCAGCAGCAATCAACGCCCACCTCAACCTAGGGCAAAAGCTGATGCTCTACGCGACCGTATGGCACGTGGTGAAGGCGGATCGGACAGTGCATGAGCAGGAACTTAAGATGGCAACAAAGCTTGGGCAGTTGCTTCAGCTCTCCGTCGAGCAGGAAATAGAGGCTCGCAGAATTGTCATCCATGGTCGACTGCCGTTTTAAAAGGTAGGTCAAAGCAGTCCCTAGACGCCTCGACAGAGCGCACCTCACCTGAACCGCCCCACCCCTTTGCCGCACCTTGCCCTTACACCCGGACCACGGTTGACGCCGGCCCCAATTATCGCCTATTCTTCTCGCTTATCTTCCATTGCAGACATCGGTGGCGCTTCAGATAGCTGAGCCCTCGATTGCTGCGCCCTAGGACCACATAGTCTCTACTGCTGCTGTGAACGTATCACCTCTACCGATGTCCCCTGCCGATTGGCGTGAGCTTACGAAACGACCAACGAGCGACTTCTCATTGTTGCGCCCTGCGGTGCAGCAGATCATGGAGGACGTCCACCATCGGGGAGACGTCGCCCTCAAAGAACTTACTCGACGTTTCGACAAGGCCACTATCGAGAAGCTTGAGGTGTCAGAGCAAGAAATCGCCCGTGCCGAGTCGGTCATCCCCGCCGCACTGGCTGAGGCTATACGGGTAGCGCATGGGAATATTGAACGCTTCCACCGTGCCTCGCTGTATACGGACGTGCGGGTGGAAACGATGCCGGGCGTACTATGCTGGAAGCGACGCGTACCGATTTCGCCCGTTGGACTTTACATCCCGGGAGGAACTGCGCCCCTCTTTTCAACGGTGCTGATGCTCGGCGTTCCGGCGAATATTGCCGGGGTCCAGGAAGTGGTACTTTGCACACCGCCACGTCCCGACGGCAGTATCGAGCCGGCTATCCTGTTTGCCGCTGCGCATTGCGGCATCAAGCGCATCTTTCGAGTTGGGGGAGCTCAGGCGATCGCGGCGATGACGTTCGGAACCGAATCTATTCCGGCAGTGCGTAAAATCTTCGGCCCCGGCAATCAGTATGTCACTTGCGCCAAGCAACTGGCGCAAGAGTACGGCGTCGCGATCGATATGCCTGCCGGTCCGAGCGAACTGGCAATCATTGCCGATGATTCGGCCAATGCGAGCTTCGTCGCGGCAGACCTACTTTCGCAGGCAGAACATGGGATTGACAGCCAAGTGGTATTGCTCACCACTTCGGCGAGTTTCGCCGAACGAGTCGTCACCGAAATGGAGATCCAATGTTCGCGGCTCCCGCGTCACGCAATAGCCACTGTGGCGCTCGCGCAGAGCAGAATCCTGATTGCTCCCTCGCTCGATGCTGCGGTTCAGTTCGTCAACGAATACGCACCCGAGCATCTGATTATCAACACCGCAAACCCTGAAGCGCTGGGTGCGCAGGTTACGTGCGCCGGTTCCGTCTTCCTCGGCGCCTACAGTCCCGAATCGGTTGGCGATTACGCCTCGGGCACGAACCACGTCCTACCAACCGGCGGTTTTGCCGCGGCAAGCGGCGGTGTCTCCACCGAAAGTTTTTTGAAGAGCATAACATACCAGACGCTGAGCCCGGACGGTCTCCGCGCTCTCGGCCAGACCGTCGCTACCATGGCGGAACAGGAAGGACTGGAGGGACATCGGCGCGCTGTCACCATTCGTTTGGAGCAACTTGATGAGCGCTAGGATCTCGGCGCTGGTTCGACCGCGCATCGCATCCCTCTCGCCCTACTCCTCCGCGCGTGACGATTTCACCGGAACCGCGCACGTCTTTCTCGATGCGAACGAGAATGCCCTCGGCTCGGTCGGCTCCACGCTCTGCAATCGTTATCCCGACCCACACCAGCGCAAGCTAAAGGCGACGCTCGGAACGCTGAGGGGCATCTCACCCGAGCGAATCTTCTTCGGCAACGGTAGTGACGAGGTAATCGATTTACTGTTCCGCGTTTTCTGCGAGCCGGAAAAGGATCAGGTACTGCTCACGCCCCCCACCTACGGCATGTACAGTGTTGCAGCGGCGATCAATGCTGTTTCCGTCGTCGAGGTGCCGCTGACCGGCACCTTTCAGCTTGACCTGGACGGGCTGAAGCGGGCGGCGAATCCGCGTTCCAAACTGCTCATTCTTTGTTCGCCAAACAATCCGACGGCTAACCTACTTCACCGGGACAGCATTGTGGACGTCCTTTCCTGGTTTCCCGGCATAGTCGCTGTCGACGAGGCGTACGGCGACTTCGCGCCTGAAGGCAGCGTAGTGCCGCTACTTGAAGAGTTTGAGCAGTTAGTCGTTATTCAAACATTTTCCAAGGCCTGGGGACTAGCGGGTGCTCGTGCAGGGGTCGCTTTCGCTCACGAGTTCATCGTCAGTACACTGGATAAGGTGAAGCCTCCGTATAACATGAATTCCCTTACGCAAGAGCTGCTTCTGACTGCCTTGGATAACGTAGCGAAGAAGGATCTGTTCGTTCGCGAACTGCTCGCTGAACGTGAACGACTGGCGAAGGAACTTGCGCACCTTCCCTTCGTGCGCCGAGTTTATCCCTCAGATGCAAATTTTCTGCTGGTCGAAACAACGGATCCGAAAGCGATCTACAGCACGCTGCTCGAGGCCGGCATTGTCGTGCGGGACCGATCCAACTTGACCGGGCTTGGCGGATGTCTTCGGATCACCGTCGGAACGCCCGACGAGAACAGTGCGCTTCTTTCGGCATTGCAGCGCATCGCGCAGGAGGAAACGCAATGAAAAGGGTGCTTTTTCTGGACCGTGACGGCACAATCATCGTCGAGCCGCCTAGCGACTTTCAGGTCGATTCACTCGAAAAGCTCGAGTTCATACCGGGTGCAATTGGAGCGCTACGCAAGCTTGCCGCTTCAGGTGCCTGGGAGCTTGTCCTGGTGACGAACCAAGACGGTTTGGGAACCGCGTCGTTTCCGGAAGAGACGTTCTGGCCTGCTCAAGAAAAGATGCTTCGCATCCTTAGCGGTGAAGGCGTCAGCTTCTCGGCAATTCACATCGATCGCACCTTTCCGTCCGAGAACGCCGAGACGCGCAAACCCGGAACCGGCATGTTAACCGATTATTTCGATACCACGTATGACCTAGAGAACTCCTTCGTCATCGGAGACAGAGCAACCGACGTCGAACTGGCGAGAAATCTCGGAGCCAAAGCGATTTACTTCTCGCAAACCGCGCATCCGGATGCGGCGCTTTCGTCGGATAATTGGCATAGTATCGCCGATTTCCTCGCACGACTTCCACGAGAGGTGGTATGGCGCCGCGCGACCCGCGAAACTCGAATAGACGTCCGCTTGTCCTTGGACGGAACCGGGGTAGCCGAGATTCGCACCGGCCTGGGTTTCTTCGATCATATGCTCGAACAAGTTGCCCGGCATTCCGGTTGCGATTTGGCGATTACGGTCGACGGTGACTTGCACATCGATGAGCACCACACTATCGAAGACACGGCAATCGCGCTAGGTGAGGCGTTTGATAAAGCACTGGGAGATAAACGCGGCATCAACCGATACGGCTTTCTTCTGCCGATGGATGATGCGCTGGCCCAAGTTGCCTTGGATCTCTCAGGTCGGAGCTGGTTAGAATGGAGAGCAGACTTCAAACGCGAGAAGGTTGGTGACATGCCGACCGAAATGTTCAAGCACTTTTTCAAATCTTTCTGTGATGGCGCTCGCTGCAACCTGAATATTCAGGCTGACGGTGAGAACGAACACCACAAGATCGAGGCAATTTTCAAGGGCTTCGCGAAAGCGCTGAAAATGGCGGTGCAGCGCGACGTTACGAGCACACAAGTGCCGAGTACGAAGGGAGTGCTGTAGCTGGCAGTCCTACTGGAGCAACAAGAGCGCCAGCTCGGGCGATTGATTAGCTTGAGCGAGGACGGCAACCCCTGCTTGCTGGAGAATGCTGTTGCGCACCAGCGCCGCGGCCTCGCTAGCCACGTCGACATCGACGATGCTGCTTCTCGCACTTGAGGTATTCAGCTCCGCGATGAGGTTATTGCTGATCGCCGCGGACATGCGGCTCTGTTGAGCGCCAATGCTTCCCCGAGCGACGCCTAGTGAATCGTGAAGTTGTTCGAACGCGGTGAGCGCTGCAAGCGCGTCGGACTGCGTGGCGAGACTGAACTCGGGCAGGCCGCCCACTTGTTGAGTGTTTGCGATGTAGATGCTGATACCACCGGTTGGTGCGGCTTCGTTGAGTACCAGATCAGCGACTGAATCACCGTTAAGATCACCGATTGCTATTTGGCCGCCGACGTTGGTCCCTGCTTCAAAAGTTTCTCCAACTGAAATGTTGCCGGTGCCATCGTTCATGATCGCACGAACCGTCGCGATTGATCCGCCCGGCGATGCAATCACGTCGAGGTCGGAATCTCCGTCCAAATCCACCAACAGATGGCCCTCAGCACCATCGGCAATCGAGAGATTATACTCGGTCCCGAAACCGCCTGCTCCGTCACCAAGCAGGACTGTCATATCCCCGGCGAGGGTATCGGAGACGACCACATCAAGCTTGCCGTCCCCGTTCATGTCGCCAAGCTGTGGATTGTCGCCCTTGTATCCGCCGGGATGCAACACGTAGGCCTTGAACGTCCCATCGCCATTCCCGAGAAGCGTATTGACTCCAAAAAAACCGGAAGCAATGATATCCATTATACCATCGCCGTTAACGTCCCCCACCGCTCCATTGATGGAGTTTCCTGCATGGTCGTAAGTCACTGCCGCAGCGAACGACCCGCCTCCTGTGTTTAGCAACACTGATACGGTCGCACTCGCACCGACGAGTGCTAAATCAATATCGCCGTCGCCGTCTAAGTCCTCAGCAGACACTCGTTCGGTATGACTCCCGAGCGCGAGCGTCGTCCGGCCTTTAAAAGTCCCGTCACCGTTACCCAGAAGAAGGGATATTTCGTCCCCTCCTCGAATCACATCGAGAATTTGATCACCGTTCACGTCTGCTAGAGTGACAAAAGCGCCACTATAGCCATCATGATAGCCGAAGGAACCGGCTGCACCGAAAGTCCCATCTCCGTTGCCCAAGCGCGCTTCGACATGTCCGAAATGGTTATAAAGAAGGTCTAAATTCCCATCGTTGTCTAAGTCACCAAGGCCGAGGCCATGGATGGTGACCGGCTCGGTGATGAATCCGCTGTCTGCAAAAGTCGCATCTCCGACATTTCGTGTGCCGAGGTCAGCAAAGCTTACCGCTATCTGAGCATGCTCGACGGACGAAGTACCGACCTGGATATCAAACGAGCTGTTTGCGGAGTCGAACAAGGCGATGCCATTGAAGGCTGTCGTTTCGGTGATACGAGTAAATTCAGCGGCCAGCGCTTGCGCTTCGTCGTCCAGTGCCTGCCGCTGTGCAGTGCTGTTCACACCGTTCGCGGACTGCTCGGCAAGCTCTTGCAGTCGAATCACGATGTTTCCGAGTTCGGCCATTGCCGAATCAGCGATCGATAGCATGCTTAGCGCATCGTTCGCGTTGCGAACTCCCTGGGATAGCAGCAGCGCGTCGGTGTTGAGCGACTCCGCAAGCGCAAGACCGGCGGCATCATCACTGGCTCGATTAATCCTCAACCCGGAGGACAGACGGGTAAACGACTCCGTAAGCGCGGCCGTACTCGACGCGAAACGCCGCTGGGCGTTCAGCGACGCGATATTCGAATTGATGGTGATCCGGCTCAAGCTACTGCAACCTCCTTAACTGACTCCTGAGCGAACAGTTCAATCGTAGAACTAGTTGTTTGAAATCTCGACGGATTTTTGAGTTTACTTTATCCTAAACTCAATTCCGACTATCTATAGGAACTTACGCGTGCCGTAGCGCTGCAGGAAGGAACCTGAGGTGTGAACTGACTACCGATTTCCTACCACTGGCCCGCGTCAGACGACGTTGACAGATCTAAGATATCCTATATATTTAATGCTCCTTTCGGCGTGTCGGTGTTCCTTCACTTCAGCATCCGACAACGGGTAGAACGAGCGACTGCTGCATCCGGAACGGCCAACGTTCTGCGTGCGGCAGCGGTAGTAGCAAAGGATTTTCGCCTACACGGGACAACCACGGCAGCAGGTCAAGCTTCGACGTCGAGCCCAGTCCATTCCCGCAGGGACTGCTCTGTGCTCGACGTTGCGGATCCAAGAAGCCGAAAGGCGAACCGTAGTCGAGTGTGTACGCCATCCGGCGTTGAACCTTCCCTTGTTAGGCCCTGGATTGTCCGATCCAGGCACTTACCGAAAGGAGGATGTTACTATGACATCCAAAGTTACAGGACATGCAGCATTCCTTCGTGGCAATCAGATTGGACGCGCAGCAACCTTTATTAGCACCGACACCCGATTGACGCAGGCCCTAGCGACCGGCACCATCAGTGAGGCGGCCGCAACCGACCTGATAAGCAGAATTGCTCGTCGCCAATCAGCGAAAGCGCTCGCGGCGCGTATTCGTGACCAAGCCGAACTAGCTCTCGATTCCGCGCGCCGTATAAACGGAACGCGAGTCGATCAAGCAATAGTCCTGGCTGGAGACTTTCTCTTGCGAGGTGTGCTCGATGGATCTCATGAAATCGCTACGCAACGGCGATTCAAGACCCAAAGGCACGATTGGTACCACCGTGAAGTGCATCTCGGCGATGCATGGGCAGAGCTGACGGCTGATTCTCGAGTCGAGGCCGCTCACCCGCCGCAACTCCGGATGCGCCATGAGTTGAACGGGGACCTCCGTCTGGGGTACGAACGCGAAGCGATGCAATGGCATGATTCGCCGAAAATCCGCCTCTATGCACGGCAACCGCGGTGGCTTCGTCAATTGATGGACCGCTCCGGCGAACGCAGGGAACCTTCCTACACCTTGACTCGTAAGTGCTACGCCGTCCTGGAGAATTTCTGTGCCGGCATTCGCCCAGCTTTCTACAGCAATCGAAGGGACGCTGATACTCGACGGGTAATTCGTTCCTACTTTGCGCTTTACCAGAGCGTATTTGGAAGCCTTCGATCCTTCGAAGAGATACCAGCGACGCGGCACAAGCTCGCATCCGCCTGTCAAGATATCTATCTCGGTTCGTACTTCGAGCAGGGGGACAAGACACGCTTTCTCCGTTTGCGACTGGATGAAGACGATGTCTTTTACCTGGAAGAGTTTGATCCTCATCCGTACGACGATCGGAAGCCCGAAATCGGCGTATCGAGTCGAATCGAACTACATGAGCTTGGCGACCCGGACGTGCTTTCGGAGATCGCTCTCCGCTCGATTGTCTCGAGGCCCGATCCGTTTGGCCGCTGCGACGGTAAGAACATGACGATTGCCGGAGATCCTTTCCGAGCATGGGAATTGATATTCCGCGCATGCCACTAGCAAAGAAAGGGTGAGGCTGGGTCCGGCCGCGGTTTTGTAACTTTTCAAAGCTACTACCGCGCGCCGGCATCCTCCCTCACTCCAAAGTCAATCGTCTAGAAGGCTTACCGTGGGAAGGAGGTGACTATC
>JAGRAW010000579.1 GCA_020434415.1 Bdellovibrionales bacterium | reverse complement strand
ATGACTACGACACTCGAACGGTCGTAAAGACAATTCTCGTCGGCAGTGGCTATACTGTTGAAGAAGCCTCAGGAGGGCAGGAAGCCCTTGATACTCTCGAGCGCTACCATCCGGATCTCATCGTGCTCGACATCATGATGCCGGGAATGTCGGGCTATGACGTGGTCGTGCACCTCAAACAGAAGCCAGCAACGCAGAACATTCCGATTATCATGCTGACGGCGAAAAGTGAGCCTGAAGACTTGATTACCGGCTACAAAGACTACGCTGTCGATTACTATATCACGAAGCCGTTCACGACTCGCCAATTAATCGCCGGTGTGCAGTTAATCCTCGCCGACGACGATCCGACTACAGAATCCTGATGGGGCTGTTTATCACGCTCGAGGGCATCGAGGGTGCAGGAAAGTCGACCCTCCGCACATCGCTAGCCGAGCTGTGCAATGCCAAGGAACGTGAGGTGGTCGTAACCCGTGAGCCGGGGGCGACTCCGCTTGGTCAACACTTGAGAACCTTGCTGCTCGACCCTTCACTGCCTGCAATCACGGCGACGGCAGAGCTGCTCCTGTTCAGCGCTGACCGTGCCCAGCACGTCGAAGAGGTGATCAAGCCGGCTCTGGCTCGAAACGCGATAGTCATCTGCGATCGGTATGTCCACTCCACCCTCGCCTATCAAGGATATGGGCGCGGATTAGCGCTCGAGCACCTCAGACAACTCACTGAAATCACCACCGGCGGACTGATGCCGGACTTGGTCTTGCTGCTTGATCTTGAGCCCTCTGTCGGCCTTACCCGCGCTCGAGAACGTGAACGGCGAGCCAGCGGCTCTTTCAAGACACTGCAGCAGTCAGCCGCGTCGGGTTCGGTTCCGGAGTGGAACCGCTTCGAGCAAGAGGAACTCGCGTTTCACACGCGTGTGCGCGACGGCTTCCGAGCCCTCGCGGCGAATGATAGTCGAATACTGCTCCTGGATGCCGCTCAATCCCCGGCTGCGGTCCTTGCGGCTGCGCAAAAAGCAGTGCTCGAGAGAATGTAGTAGTGTTGCAGGATGGTCGTGTCAGAGTCAGACTTTCTCAGTGACAGTGTTATCGGACACACGGGCACTTGCGCTGAGCTTAGAACGCTCATCGAACGTAACACCGTGCCCCATGCGCTTCTTTTTACGGGGCCGGACGCCGTCGGCAAGCGCACCGCCGCACGCGCTTTTGCCGCAATGCTGCTCGAACGTTCCGTCCCCGACTCCCAGCAGACATTGACGCTGGTTCGAAGCGGCAACCATCCTGACTTCCACATGCTCGCAAAGGAACCCGAGAAGAAAGATCTCGCAGTCGACGGAGTCCGGGAGCTTTGCCAAAAGCTGCGGCTAAAGCCTTACCTGGGCGGATGTAGTGTCGCAATCATCGACGAAGCAGACTCGATGAGCCTGGCCGCTGCGAATGCCCTACTGATGACCCTGGAAGAACCGACCCCGGCGAGCTACCTTATTCTGGTGAGCGACGCTCCGCAGCGGCTTCCGGACACCATTGTCTCTCGCTGCCAATCAGTTCAGTTCGGTAGGCTTGCTGAAAGCGAGGTCATGGCACTGCTCGGTCGGCTGTTTGCCGCTCCGCTCGCCGAAGCTGTTTCGCTGACCGCTCTCGCGTCCCTACTGGATGGCACACTGGCTCCGCTGGGCCTCAAACCTTTTGTCCATCCCAAAACGCTCAAGGTCGAGGAATCCAAGGAACTTGCAAAACACCTGACTCGCCTACTGGAAGACACGAATCGCCTATCCGCTCGTCTCGATGAAGTATTCACTCCGCGACGCGGAGCAGAGTCGCTCGCGCTCTCGCTGGCATCCGAGCTGGCGAGCGATCGAGAAGGATTGCCGTTTGTGTGGCAGGTGTTGAGAAATAAACTACGCCGACGCCTTCGCGAGTGCACATCAGAGGATGCCGCTACTCGCGCTCAGGCAATGCTCGAAGCTCTGCAGTCCGAACAGCTCTCGAAAGAGCGCACCCTCAATCCGCAACTGCAACTTTCGAGCGTCTTGCTCAGAGGAATCGACCGCTAACGGCTGCAATCTGCTCGCCGCCGCCTCACCACTGTCATTGCGAAGGTGGGAAATTGCCGCAGGCAATCTTCCTACCTGTGGCAATCTTGGTGAAC
>JAGRAW010000578.1 GCA_020434415.1 Bdellovibrionales bacterium | reverse complement strand
TCGGTCAGGGAGTCAGAATTTTCCCACACGGCGGCTAAAATTGCCTCGCGTCGAGCGGGCGCTTACGGTTGCCGTTCGGAGAGGCTGCTATCCGCTCTGCCGAGAGAGCAGAGAGAAAAGAGCTGCAGGCAAGGGCGCGCAGGAACACCTCGCGCGTCCGATAACTGTATGGTCACATAGTGGTCATTGGTAGGATAGAAGTTGTCAGACTGGCGTCGAATCCAGATGTCTGCCAGATCAAATGGAAGTCGGGTTGTTTCACGTAATTGTGCGACGACTCCTAACTTCTAGTGGGGCAGTTCGTTAGTTTGGTGAATAACGATGGACGTCATGTCTTGCACCCCACTAGCAAAATGTCTTTGTTTTTCGCGGCCTGCGGCCACGAGTAGTGTCCTGTATTTTTTTAGCGAATTGCTGAAGCAGGACGTTAATGTACAGGAAGTCCTTTAAGCGTCCGCTGCCAGAAGCGGCCGGAGTACTATGCCTCTCAAGCACCATGAATATCTCTTTCGCCTTGCCTTCGATGCGCTGTCAGAGCCCTTGATGCTGGTCGGTGGTGACCGAAGCATCGCCGCAGTGAACAGAGCTTTCGAAGTATCGACCGGACTTCTTCCCGGGATCTGCCGAGGGCGTCCGATCGACGAGGTTTGCCGGTCAGTAGAGGGCGGAGAGCCCTTGCTGCTCCGCTCCGGGTGGGAGGGCATCGCCCAATGTCAGTGTCATGATGGGAGTTTCAAGCCCTTCGGCATCCGTATTACGGAACTGCGCGATGAAACGGTGCAGTCGTTTCTGCTCAGCTTTACGCCGGGCGTCGAGACCCAGATTGTGACGGAGAGCGGCTCCTTTCAGCAGCGAAAGCTGGAGTCCCTTGGCGTCCTTGCCAGCAGTGTGGCGCATGACCTGAACAACATCCTGACGGGCGTGCTTGGACACGTTTCCTTCCTGCGACTGTCCCTTCCGCCGGCAGCCGCTCATCGAGAATCGATTACCGCAATCGAAGACGGGGCAAGACGAGCAGCTTCTATTACCCAACAGATACTGGAGTTCGCTCGGGGGCGCGAAGTGGAGCTTTGCACCGTCAATCTCAGTTTGGTTATCGCCGCCGGAATCAATTTACTTCGGCGAACCGTGCCTTCGGGTATCAGGATGAAGTTCGAGGGCGGCAAGACCGACGTCTTTGTCTACGGCGACGAGGGGCAGTTGAGCCAGCTCGTGATGAACCTACTTGTCAACGCCTGTGATGCTTTGCCGAACGGAGGCACGATTGAGCTTTCAGTTGCGCGCGTGCGTCTGGAAGGGGCGGATGCAGACGGCCGGAATGTGGTTCCCGGCGACTACGTCAAGCTATGCATTCGCGACAATGGCCAAGGGATCCCCGCCGAGATTCAGGACAGAATCTTCGAACCCTTTTTCACCACCAAGGAGCAGCGCGGGACAGGGCTGGGCTTAGCGACCGTCTACTCTATCGTGAAGGCCCATCGCGGGGAAATACGGGTCGAAAGCAAGGAAGGTGAGGGAACCTGCTTTGAGGTCTTCCTGCCCGGAAGCGACGAAGAGCAAGCCGTCGCCGAACCCGAGGCCTCGGAAATTCCGCGAGGAAGCGAGCAGCTCATGGTTGTCGACGACGAGGAGGCGGTTCGTACGGTGATGCAGAGAAGTCTGGAGCACCTTGGATACCGGGTGCTCGTCGCTAAAAACGGCGTGGAAGCGCTCGAAGTGTATCAGGCCCACCCCCAGCAAATCTGCCTCGTCATCCTCGACATGATTATGCCCCAGATGTCCGGCGACGAACTGTTTTACAAACTGAAGGAGCTGGACCCTCAGGTCGGCGTGCTGATAGCTTCGGGATATTCGAGCGATGCACGGACCAAGGCGATTCTTCAGGACGGCGCCCTGGGCTTTATCCAGAAGCCGTTTGATGTCGAAGAGCTGGCCCAGGAAGTGCGGACTTGCCTCGATAAGAAGCGGGAATAACGGAGCGATCGGGCTATACTAGTCGCTGCCCGCAACTCCCTATTCTTCCAATTCGAACAGATTCGAACCGGCTAATTAGTTTCCACAGACAAGAGACCTCTCGCCGGGGTCAAACTTCGTGCTATACTGTTGATGCGTGTGCCGGTGATTTCCATCGTCGTCCGGCGCAGAGTGGTGCAACCTC
>JAGRAW010000577.1 GCA_020434415.1 Bdellovibrionales bacterium | reverse complement strand
ATGCGATCGGCCAGGCGTCTTTGGGATTCGGACTGGCAAAAGAGGACGAAGGTGATATCCGGTAGGGACGTGAGGAAATCGTCCATTCGAGCAGAAAACCATTCGGTGGCCCGAAAGTCAGCGCCGTCTACTGCCGTTGATTCATCCGGAGTGAAAAGTAGAAGTGAGGCAATGGAGCCGAACGCAGGAGAGACTGCGCCGTAGTTAGCGTCCCTTGCCCGTTTCAGCAGCGCCGGAACCTCGACGGGGAAGGGATAGACAAGCTCTCGCCAGTCGGAGTGCTCGTGAGGAATTATTGCCGTAGCCGCGAGCGGAATAAGTGCACGATGAGCGCTGTGGCCGAAAGAGCCCCCGGGGCCTTTCTGCAACCGGTAGGACGCCGCGGACTCTCCGGACTCACCAAGGCGGGTCACTACTATGCCGGTTTCCGGAGCGTTTGCGGGTTCGCGGTTTACTCTGTGACCGGCTTCCCGAAGTGCGCGAGCGACCGTTTCCGCCAGAGCCTCCTCTCGTTCGGTGGAGAGAATCTGGAAGGAGAGGCTCTGCCGCAGTGCTTGCCGCACCCGACGACTATGCTCGACTACCGTAAGCTGGGCCTGCGACAACTTGCTTGAGTCCAGCTCGGCGGTCAGGCTCTCTCGATGGAGGCGATATTGGTAGTAGGGCTCTTCGGATGGGAGGTGAGCGAAGGGCCTAAAGCGCAGCAGTCTCAGCCAGTGATCGTAGTCTTCATAGCCGTGATGCCGCGCTTCGAGGGGGCCGGCCAAATAGGCACAGTCAGCACGAAAAAGTACGCAGGCGTTGACGAAATTGTCGTTGAGAGCGTCTAGCGTATCCGCTGCGTGTGGCAACAACAATACGCTCGTTTCGGCCGGATCTTGATCCTGGGGACGATAACTGCTCGCTTTTGCAGGAAGCCCGGTTTCGTCGATGAGCTGCACATTCGCGTATACGAGGCCGATGCCGGGATTGGCGACGAGGAAGTCCGCCATCCGATCCAGGGCACCAGGTAAATAGCGATTATCGGCGGAGGTCCATCCGAGCAGAGAGCCTTGTGCTTCTGCAAATCCCCTGTTCAGCGTTCGGGCGAGACCTCGATTGGGATGACGCAGCACCCTGACGCCGGGCCGGGACTCATAGGCCCGCAGAATATCCTCGACCGCCGGATCCGTTGAGCCGTCGTTGATAACAATCAGCTCCAAGGGATACTGCGAAGGCCGCAGCACGGACTCAATTGCTTCGCGCAAAAAGCGCGCGTGGTTGTATACCGGCAGCACAATGGAGAGAAGTGGGCGATGAACCCAGTGGGGTGGAGGATCTGTCGTAGCGAAGGGGAATAATCCGGGCTGACGTCGGGATTTGCTGCTCATCAACTGTACTATCCGGTACTCTGTCTGACAGACGCATCTTCGAGCTTCTGCCGACGGCGAGGAAGAGCAAGCTCGCACGGCAGAAGCTCTACCGTAGCAGTCGTTCAAGGAAAGAGGCAGAGGTTCTTTGAAGGCGTCAGCCGCTTTGTATTTTGCGGCTCTCGACCGGGGACGTAACGTTTGGGTGCATTTCACGCGCAGCGATTCTGCTATGGAGCCAAAAACTACTTGGCGGCGCGGTCCCTGGGATGTGAGAGAAGAAGTGAAAAAGTGGCGGAGTGACTAAGTTCGGTTGGGTGTCATGCCTTTCTTGTTGTTGGTGGCCTTGCAGGTGCAAGGTGAAAGCTTGAGAATTCGAGTTCGCTCCCGCCAACTACTAAGGTCGGCGAATATTTCCGACCGCTTTAATACGAAACTGTAAGTCTTTGTTTTCTCGATGGAAATTGGACAAAATAGCGCGATAGCGCGCCCAAAAGTGGCCCTTTGCGGCATTCGGGGCATCCCCGCCTGCTACGGTGGATTTGAAACATTTGCCGAAGAACTCTGCCCTCGGCTCGTGGAAAGGGGTTATGAGGTTGTGGTCTATGGGCGATCGCACGTTATTTCTCACTCTGAACCCCTTTATAAGGGCGTAGAGCTTCGGCTCTTGCCTGCGCCCAAGCACAAATACCTGGAAACACCCGTTCACACGATTCGTTCCTTTCTTGATTTATGGAGACGCCCAGTCGATTGCGTGCTTCTCTGCAACGCGGCTAACAGTCCCTTCATTCCCATCGCAAGGCTTCGGGGTATTCCAGT
>JAGRAW010000576.1 GCA_020434415.1 Bdellovibrionales bacterium | reverse complement strand
CGTGAGGACACGTCCCGATGAAAATCGCATTTTTTGGCTCCAGTCTTCTGTCGTCGTACTGGAACGGCGCTGCAACCTACTATCGAGGCATCCTCAGTCATTTGCACCGACGGGGCCACGACATAACGTTCTACGAGCCGGACGCCTTCGATCGCCAGGCACATCGCGACATCACGGAAACTCCATATGCGAGGAGCGTTGTCTATTCCGCCGAATCCGAAAGGGCCGTGCTGGAGACGTTGAGTAGTGCGCGAGACGCAGATGTACTGGTAAAGGCGAGTGGCGTGGGAGTTTTCGACTCGCTACTCGAGGCGGCTGTTCTGGACGCCTGCGGTGCCGGTCGAAAGGCGATCTTTTGGGATGTCGATGCACCGGCGACACTCAGCCGGCTAGAGGGGAATCTCGATGACTCTTTGCGCCGGCTCTTGCCGCACTATGACGCCGTGCTCATCTATGGGGGCGGCCCACCGGCAGTAGATCGCTATTTGGAACTCGGAGCGCGGCGCTGCGAAGTCGTCAACAACGCACTCGACCCGGAGACCCATCATCCGGTGCCCGTCGATGCTTCCTTACACGGCGATCTAGGGTTTCTTGGTAATCGGCTACCGGACCGAGAAGCAAGGGTAGCCGAGTTTTTCTTCAAGCCGGCGATGCTTCTCCAGACCCACCGGTTCAAGCTTGGCGGCAGCGGCTGGGCGCCAAGCGAAGCGCCAGAGAACGTTGATGTGCTTGGCCACGTCGGAACCGGAAGCCACAATGCATTCAACTGCTCCGTCCGAGCGGTGATCAATATCAGCCGAGACAGCATGGCGGCACTTGGTCATGCACCCGCAACGCGGCTGTTTGAAGCTGCAGGAGCGGGAGCTTGCATCGTTACCGACGCGTGGGAAGGCGTCGCCGAATTTCTCACTCCTGGTTCAGAATGTCTTGTGGCAGCGAACGGCGAGGAGGTCGCCGACCTGCTGCGGCACCTTGACGACGGCAGCGCCGCGAAAATCGGCGCCGCAGCTCGTGAGCGCGTGCTCGCTCAACACACCTACGCCCGTCGCGCAGACCAAGTAGAAAGTATTCTGGAATAATAGGAGAATCCAATGCAGCTTCGAATAGTAGTTCTCGGTCTTTCGCTTTCTTCATCCTGGGGGAACGGGCACGCAACAACCTTTCGCTCACTGCTTCGTGCCTTGCACTCGCGGGGACACCGTATCACGTTCTTGGAACGAGACTGCCCTTGGTATGCCGACCACAGAGATCTTTGCTCTCCTAGCTTCGCCGACCTGTTCCTTTACGACAATATTGATACCCTTACGAACACTCAGCTCGATGCCGTCCGTGAGGCTGATGTCGTGATTGTCGGCTCGTATGTTCCGGACGGAAGGGACATCGCTGCTTGGGTACTCGATGAAGCGCAAGGAGTCACTGTCTTCTACGACATCGACACCCCGATTACGCTTCGAAGCCTAAGTGAGGACGCCTGCGACTATATCAGTCACTCTCTGTTGCAACGCTTCGACCTCTACCTCTCGTTCACCGGTGGGCCGACACTTCGCGTCCTTGAGCGGAGCTACGGCGCAAAGCGGGCGCTCCCTCTTTACTGCTCGGTCGATATGGGGCTGTATTATCCGGGAAGAGAACAGAAGCAGCGATTGGACCTCGGCTATCTTGGAACCTACAGCAAGGATCGACAGTCTGCGCTGCAGGAGCTTCTCCTGGAACCCGCTCGGCGTTGGAAGGATGGTAGATTCGCGGTCTACGGTCCGCAGTATCCCGCCGATGTCGTATGGCCGAGTAACGTCGCTCGCCGATCCCACCTTGCCCCGCCCGACCATCGCTCGTTTTACCACTCACAGCGCTTTACGCTCAATCTGACTCGCGCTGACATGGTCGCTGCAGGATTCTCTCCCAGCGTTCGCTTGTTCGAGGCAGCCGCATCCGGCGTACCTATCATCAGCGACTACTGGAGCGGACTGGAGAGCTTCTTCCGTCCCGATGAAGAGATTCTTATTGCCCGCTCTCCGGAAGATACGCTCGAGATTCTGCGACATACTTCCGAGCAACGCAGAGCTGAAATCGCGGAACGAGCACTCAAGAGGGTTCTGGCAGAACATACTTCGAGCAAGCGGGCAGAACAGTTCGAGCAGTATTACTTGGCCACAGTGCACGATGCGCAG
>JAGRAW010000575.1 GCA_020434415.1 Bdellovibrionales bacterium | reverse complement strand
TGCGTCGAGTCGAATGCGAGCAATGACACCGACGCAAAAGATTTTTCTTTACGACACGACGCTTCGAGACGGGACGCAACAGCGAGGGATGAGCTTGACCCTCGAAGATAAGCTGAAGCTCACTCGCTTGATCGACTCCTTCGGGATTCCCTACATCGAAGGAGGGTGGCCGGGCGCCAACCCGAAAGATTCCGAGTATTTCCGACGCGTGCGTGAACTGCCGTTACGCCAAGCGAAGGTCGCAGCATTTGGCAGTACTCGACGCGCGAATACTGCCGTGGAAGATGACAAGAATCTTGCGGCACTACTAGATGCCGAAACGCCGGTCGTCACCATCGTCGGCAAATCTTGGCGGCTCCACGTCGAACAGATCCTCGAAACGTCACTGGAAGAGAATCTGGCGATGATTGCCGAGAGCGTTCGCTTTCTGAAAGAGCACGGCAAAGAAGTGATTTACGATGCCGAGCATTTCTTCGACGGCTATCGTGCCGATGGGGACTACGCGTTGGCGACGTTGGAGGCGGCGGCTCAGGGAGGAGCAGACTGGATAGTGCTGTGCGACACGAATGGCGGCACGCTCCCCTCGGCAGTCTATCAGGCTGTCAGTGCTGTTCGAGAAAGGGTTACTTCGCCTATCGGCATCCACACCCACAACGATAGCGGCACGGCCGTCGCGAATTCTCTCGCTGCGGTTGAGGCAGGAGCGCGTCAGATACAAGGAACCATTAACGGTTATGGAGAGCGGTGCGGCAATGCAGACCTCGTGACCTTGCTTCCATCGTTGCAGTTGAAGCTCGGTTTCGAGTGTGTTCCGGTTGAGCAACTGGCGCACCTAACGTTCTTTTCACGCGAGGTCAGCGAGATTGCAAACTTCAACCAGAATCTGCAAGCGCCGTATGTCGGGGCTTGTGCCTTCGCACACAAAGGCGGTCTCCACGTAGCCGCCGTTGCGAAGCTCGCTGAAAGCTACGAACATGTGAAGCCGGAGCTGGTCGGTAACAGCCGAGAGTCGGTAATTTCCGAATTATCCGGTCGGGGCAATGTTCGAGTGCTCGCAGAGAATCTCGGCCTCGACGTCGACGGTGAAGAGACTGCGATACTGCAGCAGGTAAAAGAGCTGGAACAATCCGGCTACCAGTTCGAGCATGCTGAAGGTAGCGTGGAGCTGCTCATTCGTCGTCGCCGCGCGGATTATGTTCCGCCGTTTGTTGTCGAGGAGACACTGGTTGTTTCAGCAAGCCGCCATGGAGCACCGATGACGGTTGAGGCTGTGGTGAAGGTGCGGGTCGGGGAGTCGCAACTCCATACGGCGGCCGCCGGTGACGGACCGGTGCATGCGCTCGATTGCGCGCTGAGAAAAGCGCTAGAGGTGGAATTTCCTGGCCTCGCGGCCGTACAACTGTCCGACTACAAGGTCCGTATCCTCAATCCGGATCGAGCAAGCTCCGCGAAGACACGAGTGCTTATCGAAGCTTCGAATGGCCGAGACCGATGGAGTACGGTGGGTTGCTCGGAAAATATCATCGAAGCGAGTGTTCAAGCGCTCGCCGACTGCTACGAGCTGTATTTGCTTCGGGTCGCGGCTTAGCGCCGATTTATTCGTGGATAAGCTCTCGATCATCCCGTGTCGCCCAACTGCGAGCGAGAAACCGATCAGACTTCCGCTGAATTGATTCCAATCATATCTGTCCCAATTCCTTTTCCGGTAAGACGTCCCATAAGCGTTTCCCCGTGCTATAGATCCACTGCCGCAGCAGTAGTTCGGCAGCGGCACAGCAATAGTTGGCGCAGGCGCTGGGGGGGGGCCGCGTAAGCGCAACGGCACGAACGAAATGACTGAACCGGCGAAATGACTGAACCGGCGAAATGACTGAACCGGCAATAATCGGAAGGATACCTATCGTATGAATAAACGGCTCTTGAACTCAATGGCACTGCTCGGGGCAACGTTGGTCGCATCACCCGCGTTCGCGGCAGATTTTGTACTCACCTTCGGCGTTTCTCAGGATCTCACGCTCAACACCGGCGACAAGATTCTGGTCGATGCCGGAGCAAACCGCTCGTACACCTGCGAAGCGGTGCCGCTCGAGCAAATGACGGACTTCGATTTCAGCGCCACTATTGTCGGCACTGACATGACCGATCCGGAGACGGTAACTGCCCGACTCG
>JAGRAW010000574.1 GCA_020434415.1 Bdellovibrionales bacterium | reverse complement strand
CTCTTATCTGCGGTTCGACGGCTGTGGTGACCAGTACCGTCGTACTGTTCGTGCTGCTTGCGGCACTCGGCGCGAACCTTGCTGTCGAACGAAACCTGTTCCGATCCTCCAACAAGGCATTCGCGACGCTGTTGTTCTCGCTGCTAGTGAGTTTTGCTGTGACCTTTGCAGACACCGGCTTTTTGCCGCTCGTTCTCGAGATCATGATCCGCGGCGCGATACTCGTGCTGCCAATCTTCTTCGCGGGCGCCTGCTTCTCTCTCGAACTCGAGCGCGGTGCTTCGGCTCCGCACGTCCTATCTGCAAATTTAATCGGTGCCATGGCGGGAGGAATTCTCGAATACAGCTCGATGCTGCTGGGCTTCCGGGCGCTTTATCTACTCGCCGGCGCCCTGTATCTCAGCGCCTTTGTCGCAAGCCGGTTGAGGAGAATCCGCTGAACCGAACATCCGCTGCAAAAGCGACATACCAGGAGTGATGGCGAGTGCCGCCGTGCGCTCAAGTGCTCTGAGGCGAGCTTTTTCCTCTGTCTGTTCGGGCAAGTAGCGGAATTGTGTATTTGTGACCCGATATTGTGCTCCTTGTGAGCAAGTCGTGAGAATGGCTGTGGCAAGCTAGCAATAGGAAGTAACAACTAACGGCGCGACAGAGCCGGGAAGCCGAAGGTTCATATGTACACAAAAGCCCTATACGTAGCGATCTTGGCGTTTGCCATTCTTTTCGACGTAAGCGGAGATACGGCGGATGGTTCGTCGAAGAGCGGCATCAGGTCAAAGTATCAAGTGGGGACAGCAGAGCGAGCGCCGCGCGCGCCGAGGCTAAGACTAAGAGCCGCTTTGTAGGCCCGCCTGCGAGCTTCTACGCAGCTCTCAATGCGGCCGTCCGTTGCCGCGAGAGTAGTAACCGGACGGGAGTATCGGGCATCTGCTCCCGACAAACGCCGGTGCATCCATTCTCAAGAAGACAAAATCGCAGGTCGAGGTGGTCCTATCCTTCAGCGACAAAATGAGCTGTGTGGGAACCAGCACACTTCGTCTCCGGTAGAAACCTGAGAAAAACCTGCGTTGGGTCTCACGAGGAGTAAGGCGCCCGAACGGGTAACACACAAGCTGAGCTTGGCGTTACTCTAAATACTACCTGACCCACTACGCGAACCAGTGTCAGACACCTAGTCATAATCCTTGGGACCAGGGAGCACCATTTAGCTCCAGTCATATCCTCGGGACTTTGGCGTTACACCTGACACCGCGGTGCATACACATCCTCCTAAAAAGGCGATGCACACACACCCGCACGAAAAACCCGTTTCCTCGACCTGCGCGTGAAGCAGTCCTCACGTGCAGGCGATAGAAATGATCACGTAGTATAGCAACTAACGGAAAGCAAATGGCTGAAACTTCAAAGAGGAATCAGCGCGTTAGCCGCAGAGGACACTGCTTTGCGGATTCACCGGCCTATAGTGCTGATTGCTTGCGCATCGGGAAGGTTATGGTCGAGGGTTCCGTTGCAGTAAAATGCACAGTAACGTCTGCCTGACGCTCGTTACGTTCAAACCGAGGGAAGTGGCTGCTCGTTATAATCATCTGAAGGCGGTGACCTGCAAAAAGGACACGACTCAGAGGCTGGAGGGGGAGCGTGATGGTTTTCTTTGCAAGTCCCTTCTGTCGGCGGGAGCAATCCGCTACTCTGACTACTCCCTCAGATATGTTGAAGCCGTCTCCACCCGGAAAGATGTCGACTAGCTTGACGAAAAAATCGGTCGAACAACTCGTGCTTCCCACCGTAAGAGTAACTTCTGGTGCGCCGCTTATTTCGATCGCCTCATTGAGTGGGGCAGAGGTGAACACCAACAGGTCAGCTCGGAGGTAGAGATCATTTTGCCGCTCCATCCCGGCGCCGTGTCCCAGGCTAACGCCGCCAAGACTGGGCGTCGGGTTTGCTGGATCGTACTGATATGAGACTGCGTCCATCGGAGGGGGCTGTTGTCGCCAGAGCAGGTGTCCCGCGCCACGGCCCTCCCCGCTGGGCGCCAGGTACATTGTGGTCGGTGACAGACCGGGCGGAGGCCACTCCTGACTTTCTCTCCAGGCATTCAGGCCAGTCGTGTAATAACGAACCGGCGCAATGGCCTCTTGCGCTATCTCTTCCTGCACCATCGCAAACCATTCG
>JAGRAW010000573.1 GCA_020434415.1 Bdellovibrionales bacterium | reverse complement strand
AGCGCGCCCCTGGGTTTCCCAAACCGACTATCGCGAACACGGTAGACCGATATCACTGCGCACACGTGGGCAGTGCCTCTGCAGGAGCCGGTTTAGCTGGCCTTAGGAGTCGCTGCAGCAGACTCGCCGCCTGCTCCCGCACCGCCTTCACCGCCTTGTCCCGCAGCGGTTTTAGCCGCACGACGGTTGCCGATGGCACTAATCAGCGACTGACTTGGATTGCTTTTCAATGTAATGCCGCTCGGCAGCACCACGTCTCCCGCGTGTATCGACTGCGATTCTTCCAGGCCACTGATATCCACTGTCAGTTTGGAAGGAATGAGTGACGGCGGGCATTCGACACGTAGCTCGTAAACAGTCTGGTTGAGCATGGCACGACCTTCCTTGACCGCAGGAGATACCCCTATGATTTCGAGAGGTACGGAAATCTCGACTCCCTGCCCTTCCTCGATCGCGAGAAAATCGACGTGCAGGAGAAGATCCTTCAATGGCTCTTTCTGAATCTCCTTGACGATGACCATTCGGCCGTTCAAACCGGCGTCTTTGCTCTTACACTTGAAAATTTGCGCTGGAGCACAACCACGCACGGTCATATGAAAGTCATGGGTATTGAGCACAACCGGAATTGCCTCTGCTCCGCCCCCGTAGAGGACGCCGGGCAACATGCCGTCTTTTCGAAGCCGTCCGGAACTGGTGCTTCCGAGCCCGTCACGCCCCTCGATGGTAAGTTCTTTCTGTTCCACGTTCGCTACTCCTTCACGCTACCTTTGGGCACGTTACCTTTGGGTTTGCTACGACCGCTTTCATAGCCGTCTCGCCCCGCCAGTCCCGTTCCTCATCAAATCAGTGCTGTTCCTCGCCGAAGAGGAGGCTCACCGAGTCGTCCATATTAATTCTGCGGATCGCCTCGCCGATTAGCGGCGCGACGGTCAAGCGTTCTAGCCAGTCGTTCGAACCCGGCAGGTCACCGTGGTAAATCGTATCACTCACGACGACTCGCTTAATATTGCTTCCGGGTATCCGCTCTTTTGCTGTTCCCGAAAGCACCGCGTGTGTACAGCACGCGTATACTTCCTTGGCACCATTCTCGAGCAGCGCGTCCGCCGCCTTGATTAAAGTGCCACCGGTGTCGACCATGTCATCGACAATGATGACTTTCTTGTCCTTTACATCTCCGACGACGTTCATCTCCGTCACTT
The DNA here is from genome assembly GCA_020434415.1 of Bdellovibrionales bacterium. Lineage (GTDB taxonomy): Bacteria > Bdellovibrionota_C > UBA2361 > SZUA-149 > SZUA-149 > JAGRAW01. The sequence continues at coordinate 981 of JAGRAW010000573.1, read as the reverse complement.
CGTTCGGAGATGCTCGCCGCTTGTCGATGATCGCCAGACTTGCATCGAGCCGCTTTGCATACGCGCGTGCCCTGGCCACACCGCCGGCGTCCGGAGAAACGATACAAAGATCATCCTCCTCGAATTGCTCCTTCAGATAGTTCAAGAGCACCGGGCGCGCATACAGATTGTCCACCGGAACGTTGAAAAACCCCATGACCTGCCCCGCATGCAAATCCATCGTCAACACGCGGTTGGCGCCGGCTGATACAATCAGGTCCGAAACGAGCTTCGCGGTGATCGCCACCCGCGGTTTCGTCTTCCGATCCTGCCGAGAGTAGCCGAAATACGGCAGGACCGCTGTAATCCGTTCGGCACTGGCCCGACGAAGCGCATCCATGATGATGAGCAGCTCCATCAGATGGTCATTGCCGGGGGTTGAAGTGCTCTGAACGACGAAGACATCGTGCCCCCGGACGTTCTCGCGAATCTCGACCCCTAGCTCCCCGTCGCTATATCGACGGACATCACACGCTGTCAGCTCTACCCCCGCGGCTTTGGCGATGCTGGCCGCAAGTATCGGATTCGATCGACCTGCGATGATCGAAAGCTTACCCCTCATGTGATCTCTTACTGACACCTGCTGCAACGTCCCCCTGCGGGGTACACGCTCTTCGAAACTGGTGCACTCCGCGAAGTAGCACCTCGCGAAACACTTCCCCTTTTAGAAACCGAAACTCGCCTCTTCGAAACGCAATTCCGCTTCGAAAAGGCAAAGACGCCGTGCGAGGGCTGCTCCTGCGAACGTAACTTCTCTTGCTTGCGAGAGCTGGGCGGGGAGGATTCGAACCCCCGAATGCCGGGACCAAAACCCGGTGCCTTACCAACTTGGCGACCGCCCAATACTAAGGTCACTTCGCAAGAAAGCAGTCACCCTGCTCTCTTAAGAAGACCCGTTAGAATCGCTACGACACTACAAGCGCCGTCTCTTCAAAAAACCAG
>JAGRAW010000572.1 GCA_020434415.1 Bdellovibrionales bacterium | reverse complement strand
GTACTCGCCTTCTGAATCGCCGCAATCACGGGAGGATAGAACCCGGCGAGCCGGCAATCATCCCCTTTGAACAACACCGCGCGCGAGTCGATATGCGCATGGACCAGATTGTTCAGATGAAGCTCATGTACCGCTTCGCAAAGCTCGGCGATATATCGAACAGCCGTTGCTTGATCGAACGGTTGACTTCGGGACTGCATCATCTGTCGCAGGGAACCGCCGGTCAGCAGCTCCATCGCGAAGAAGAAGAAGCCGTCCTCGTAACCGCCGGCAATAATTGGAACGAGCGCAGGGTGTGACGCGCGACGAAGTGCGCCGATTTGCCGGTCGAAATCGGCAATCCACTTGCCGCTACCGGCCGGTTTGTCCAGGAAGACCTTGAGCGCTACCTCCCGCCCGCCGAGCACCTTGTCCGTAGCGCGCAGCAGCACGCTACTTGGTCTTCGAACCAGTTCGGTAACGACCGTGAATCGCCCACCATAGAACGAAGGTAAGTTCATGCTAGTGAGGCAGTTCGTTAAACTGGTGAATAAGGCCTAAGGATATCATTCGACGCACTAGCTACAGGCTCGATCATTTGCCGTCGACATCCAGCCGTCATCTTCCGCTTCCGGCAGTCACTGTGCTATTGCTCAGCCGGAAACCACTCAGCGAGCGATTCACTGCTCTGTAGCGTCCCGGTCTTCGCAGATGGAACCCCGGACGCAGTAAAATAGAATAGCTCTGCCCGCTCGACGCAATCCTCTCCCGGATACAGCACCGATATTTCAGTCACAGCACGAGTGCCGTCTCGGAATCGACGTGTCTCCACGACGAGCCGCTCGATGCCGCCCGGCAGAAAGCCGTCCGTCTCATCGAGCAGACGCTCGACCAGCTCTTCACTCGATCCGGCTTCGATGCAGAGAATCGAAGGAGTCTGACTCTGCAGCACTTCCAACGCATCGAAAATCTCGAGTGATGAGCAGTCGCTGATCCCCAGCAGATCGGGCCGTAGCGTATCGGCAAGTCTGAGCAAAGACGGCACCTGTTCGGGGTGATTGCCCTCCTCAGGAAGCAAGAGCGACTGTGCTTGGCCCCCGACTATCAATTCCGGCGACTCCTGAACGAGCACCACGGCGTTGCCTTCGGAGAACTCCGCTACGAGCGCACCGAGCAGTGTTGTCTTTCCCGTGCCTCGTGCACCCGTAATGACCAGCGGGACTCCTCGCGCCAGGGCATCAAGCAGTATCCGAGCAGCTTCGTCAGACAAGAACCCATTCGCAACCAAGGCACTCATTCGAATGCGGTTTCCGACGAATCGCGAGAAAACCGCACAAGCACCATTACCGCTCGCAGGGGGGCAGGCCGCGCGCACCATGATCCCTCCTTCCAGAGACGCTTCCGCGACCGGATGCTGCTCACTTAGGAGCGACTCGCCTTCAGGAAGCACGCCGCGAAGCGCTGTCAACAACGCTTCCGGGGAAGAGAACTGGGCCGGCACTTGCTCAAAGCCCTTTCCCCGATCGAGCAACACCTGATCATGACGCCGGACGACAATCTCCGCCCACGTAGGTTCGGCGAGCAGCGTAGCGAGCATCGAGTCATCGACTACTGCCCCTTTCGCCGCCTGCTTTTCTACCGCGACCTCTTCCGTAGACTTGACTTCCTGCACAGGCGCGACTTGCTCAGCAGGCGCCTCTTCCGGCACAGATGCCTCTTCCGAAGCTGTTGCGCTCGGGGCGATACTCTCGACAGCAATGCTCTCGCGGGCGGTGCCACTGACGCCATTTGCCGAACTATGGGGTTCTTCTTCCTCGGCGACTCCTGCGGAGGATGCTTCTTCGACAACATTCGCAGTCACGAGAAAACTGCCAATCAACACTCGCGCGCCATCGGGTATCAGAGTCGGCTCACCCGGCGACACCCGCGTATCTTCGAGAAAAGTGCCGTTCGAACTGTTAAGGTCTACGATGCGCAGTACGCCTTCTTCTGCAGTCAGCTTTGCATGGCGGCTCGAAACGTCAGGCTGCGCCAAGACGACGTCGTTGCCTGCAACACGTCCCAGCGTCACCTCTGCCGACGAGAAAGTTTCCGTCACCACGGTCTCTGCAGGTTCACCGGGTCGAATAAGTTGAATTTGAACGACTATAGCCATTGCTTCTTCTCCAATCTGCGAGCGCCGGAATCAAGAGACCACGCACTATAATCCCTGCCC
>JAGRAW010000571.1 GCA_020434415.1 Bdellovibrionales bacterium | reverse complement strand
CCCACGCGGGCGACCACCTACGCGAGAAAGCGCTGACGCTGATTGACGATTCTCGTATTGCAGCGGTGCTTCGTCGTCAGGAAATCGACGATGCCGCGGACGTGCTGGGCAGTCTACCTCGCCGTCGGCAGGTCAAGGTGCTTCGACGGCTCGGGGCGCCGCGCGTAAAGGAGCTTACGTCGCTGCTTGCGTACGATCAGGATACGGCCGGCCGCTTGATGAACACGCGGTTTTTGTCATTCCTGACCGGCACGAGCGCTGCCGATGCTGTCGGTTCCCTTCGCCGACAGCTCGTCGCCCATGACATCGACGATGATACCGACCTTTATTACGCCTATATCCTCGATGGGAGTGGTGCACCTCTCGGGGTGCTCTCCGTTCGGGAATTACTCTCCTCACCGGACGAGGCAACACTCGACGAAGTGATGGCAAAGGAATTTATTGCCATCGCGCCGGAAGACGATCGGGAGAAAGCCGCCCGCCTGATTGCCGATTACGATTTGTCAGCAATACCCGTGATCGCGGAAGACACCGGTAAAATGCTAGGGATTATCACGGTTGATGATGTGCTCGACATCATCGAAGAGGAGCTGACGGAGGATCTGCTCAAGCTGGCTGGAACCGAGGACAAGGACACTGTCGGCGCGTCCCTCTACGTGGCGCTACGCAGTCGGATGCCATGGCTCGCCGCCAGTTGGTGTGGCGGCATCGTGGGTGCCCTGCTGCTGGGTGCCTTTGAAACGACATTGGAACGAGTCGTCGCTCTGGCGTTTTTCATGCCGGTCGTCTTTGGCATGGGGGGCAACGTGGGATCGCAGTCTTCAACCATCACGGTTCGAGGGCTGGCGACAGGTGAGCTTGGCCACCATCGAATCTTTGGCCGTCTGCAAAAGGAGTGTGCCGTCGGGCTGGCGCTGGGCCTGACGTTCGGACTGCTACTTGCAGCCGCATCTTTCAGCCTCTACGGACAGCCTCGGCTGAGCGCAATCGTGGGGCTTTCCATCTTCATCACGATGACCTGTGCCGCAGCGCTCGGCTCCATGCTCCCTGTCATGTTCGAGCGTTTAGGCATCGATCCGGCAGTTGCCTCGGGGCCACTTGTGACCACGACCACTGACATTCTCAGTATCACCATCTACTGCAGCGTCGCCACGGCGCTCCTGACGTGACCGGAGATGCTTCTTCATTCTCGCAGCCGGCAATAGTACTGGGGGTCCGGCCGCTCGGTGAGTCGGACATGGTCGTGCAGCTCCTCGGAGCGACAACAGGCAAACTCTCCGCGGTCGCCCGCCATGCCCGCTCGAGCAAACGCCGCTTTTTTAGCAGCGTAGACGTATTTGACTGCGGCACCTTCGAATTCGAGCGACCTCGCAGCACTCGAGCACTGCTTCGGCTGCAGCATATTTCCAATCGTCAGACTTTTCCGGGTCTTCGTTCAAACCTCTCCGCGCTTGCTCATGGCTCGATGTGCTTGGAAGTGACCGAACGCTTCTCTGCAGAGGAAGACCCGGACGGCGGCGCGCTGTTTCGTCCACTCTTTGCAGGAGTGCGAGCACTCTCAGCCGCCTCCGATACCCCGACTCATCAAGCGATCACCGTCTACTACTGCCTGCGCCTTCTGCAATCAACCGGCTTCAGCCTACTTGACGGCACGACCGCAATGAGCCCCGACTGTCGTCGATGGTTTGAGGCGATGGTCGATAGCGGCGCTCCAATTGTACCTCATCTCGGAGGACTGACGTCAGAAGGAATCCAGACGACGATCCGTTGGATCGAAGGAATATTGGGATCGGCACTCAAAACAACACCCGCAGCGCTTCGGCCCGCCACCTGATGACCCTCTTTACCTGATGATCCTGTGTCCTGCGACATTGGTATGGAATCGACCCAACTGCTCTGTCGCCCTATCCTTCTGAAGAGGTCGCCCCTTTCTTCTCGGTAGTTGTGGCAGTTGCCCCGCTCGCAGTCGATGAGGCTTTACTTTCAGAGCCCTCGCTCGTGCTGCTACCGGAGTCCGGAGCGCTGCCCGAGTCGGAAGCGCCGTTCGTGCCGGAACTTTTGGAACCTCCGTTGGAACTGGAATAGTCGGTCTTATACCAACCGCTTCCTTTCAAATGAAACGCTGATGCAGAGAGCAAACGTCGGGCCGATCCGCTCTGTCCGCACTTGGCGCACTCGGTAAGGGGCTCGTCCGA
>JAGRAW010000570.1 GCA_020434415.1 Bdellovibrionales bacterium | reverse complement strand
GGAAGATTGCCTGCGGCAATTTCCCACCTTCGCAATGACAATGGTGAGGCGGCGATTGTTCCTATCGTGGCAAGCCACTTTCGCAATGACAAGGTTGGGGCGACAGCTTCTTCCGTCACATGTTGGGACGACGGCCATTGCCCAACGCTTTCTCGTTGGTTTGAAACGGGCTGTCCGTTAGCAAAGGAAGGAGTGTGCGCTTTGATTGGTAGAGGACAAGAAGGCACTGCGGTTCGTGCCGTAATTTTCGATATGGACGGTCTATTGATCGATTCCGAGCCCTTCTGGCGTCGAGCGGAGATGGCGGTGTTTGGAGATCTCGGGGTGACGCTAACCGATCAAGACTGTGCGATGACGATGGGCTTGAGGGTCGACGAGGTCGTTCGCTACTGGTACGAGCAGCGCCCGTGGCAGGCTCCCGTTTCGCACGAAGCCATCGCTGAGCAGATTGTCGAAGCCGTCATCAGTCTGGTCCGCAAGGAAGGCAAACCGATGCCGGGAGTCTTCGAGTTGATTTCCTTCTTTCGTGAGCGCTCACTGCCGATGGCGATCGCTTCCTCATCGTATGATCGGCTCATCCAGGTCGTGGTCGAGGCTCTCGGTCTGGAGCGGGACATTGTGCTCACTTACTCTGCTGAGCACGAGCCCTACGGTAAGCCGCATCCCGGCGTGTATCTTACTGCCTGCAGCAAACTCGCAATCGAGCCTGCCGCTGCGCTGGCGTTCGAGGACTCTCCAAACGGTGTCCGTGCGGCACGGGCTGCGGGGATGAGATGCGTGTTCGTTCCGGACCAAGCGCTTCCGCCCCTATCGAGGGAAGGACTGGACGAAACACTGCGAATTGCATCGCTGCTGGAGTTTTCCAGTGCAACCTGGGAATCGATTCAACACGGGTAACTCGAGTTACGATGTCGCGAGAAAAATCAGCCAGCAGTCCGGCAAGTTTTTGTGAAGACGGACATTCAGGACCGGCAACCACTCCGGCTGCACGGCGGGGGTAAGCAGTTTCATCCGCGCCTCGGCAGGTGTCCGACCTCCTTTACGACGGTTACACGGATGACAGGCAACGACCACATTCTCCCAGCACGTGGTGCCGCCTTGCGACCTTGGAATGATGTGATCCACCGTCGCGTCCCGCTGGGGCAATTCAAGTCCGCAGTACTGGCAGGAGTAACTGTCACGGGCCAACAGGTTGAGTTTGCTGAGCGGTGGACGGCGCGTTCCAAGCTTGACGAAGCGCAGTAAGCGAACGACTGCCGGAACTTTGATTGCAACCGAGACAGAACGGATTTCACGGTCGTACGACTCGACGACCTCGACCTTTCCGAGAAAGGAAAGTGTGACGGCTCGCTCCCAAGAAATGACACGGAGCGGCTCGTAGCTGGCGTTCAGGAGTAGCGTACTCTCCATTTAACACCCCGAGACCATTTAACACGCCGACAACAGTGCGGCCGCCTCTGGCTCCACGCTAAGCAGTAACCGTCAATGCAGGCGCCTTCCATACTGAGCCCACCATAAAATCCGGCTATCAAACCTCCTGCACGAGCGAAGTATCTGCTGTCAGGCCACACCTTCGGTGCGACAATATACCCCAAACTAGTAGCAGGAACGGCTAAAGCCCTATTCTCTATATCGTTAGAGATACATAACCCCTTGCCAAAAAAACGCGGACCCCGGAAGTAAAAAGTGCAGTGTCCCCACCTTTCAGCTGCTTCCGACGCCGTTTTTTCGACGTTTCTACTCTTCAGTATAGCATAAGGAACCGGAACCACTCGATTATCTTTTTTACGGGCCTTCCAAGGGCGGTTGTGCCTTGGCGCGGTTTCTAGTAGAAGTGTGAACCTTGCCGCAGGCGCCCTTCCAGCAACTTGGCGAAATAGTTGGACCTTTGGTAGGTACGGGTGGCAGATGCGGGGCTGTAGCTCAGCTGGTAAGAGCGCACGCCTGATAAGCGTGAGGTCGGAAGTTCGAGTCTTCCCAGCCCGATTCGTCAGCCGAAAAAGACCTTCCGTGGTCTTTTTCGGTCGTGCAGTAAAAACGGGGCGTTTTTACGCACTCCATCTTCGAGCTTTGGGCTCGAAGATGCCGGGCCGTCCTTGGCCCGGGGGGGAGTGGGTGGTTGAGCGGGATTGGTTGGTTTGCCGGGACGGCTGTTTGGCGATCGGTTGACGG
>JAGRAW010000056.1 GCA_020434415.1 Bdellovibrionales bacterium | reverse complement strand
CGCATAGCGCCCATTGAGGTGCGCCTACCTTTTTCAGGATGTAGGGGAGTAGATGCTCGAAGGAAAGAAGATCCTCGTGACCGGTGCTGCAGGTATGCTTGCCGGTGATGTGGCGCCGCGACTGCGGGCTGCAGGAGCAGAGCTTCACCTGGCGGATGTGCGAGCAGGTGAGCGAGCTGACGGGTCTTTTGTCGCCTGCGACATCACGGATGCCGGCTCGGTGCAGCGCCTACTGGAGCGGTTGCGACCCGACTGGGTTATCAATTGCGCCGCGTTCACTCGCGTCGACGACGCCGAGTCTGAACCGGAACCCGCCTTTTTGGTGAATGCAACCGGTCCCGGTAATCTGGCGAAGGCAGCCCGTTCGTGCGCTGCGGCAATGCTTCACGTGTCGACCGATTATCTGTTCGGGGGGCGTGGTGCGGACCTGTCGCAACGCCGACCGCTACGGGAGACCGATCCAGTTTTTCCCTGCGGCATCTACGGTCAGAGCAAGCGGTATGGAGACGAGCTGGTTGTCGCGACGCTACCTGAAAATCATGTGATCGTGCGGACCAGTTGGTTACATGGCGCTCACGGGCACAACTTCGTCCACGCGATATTGCGATTAGCGCGGGAACGCGATGAGCTCAAAGTAGTCGACGATCAAACCGGGTCGCCGACCTGGACCGGGTGGCTTGCCGACGCCATTGTGGCGCTGGTTGCTCGCGATGCGAGGGGCACCTACCATGCGTCTTCCCGTGGGGATATCACCTGGTTCGAGTTCGCGCGGGGTATAGTGGAGGAAGCTGGTATTGAGGTGTCGCTACAGCCGCAGACCACTGAGGAACTTGCGCGGCCGGCTCCTCGTCCGGCTTATTCTACCCTTGCGGTAGACAAGCTCGAGGGATTTCTCGAACGCCCCGCGCCTACTTGGCGCGAGGGGCTGCGGCAACACCTGGCAGCGATTGGGGAGTTGAAGGAGATATGAGCAAGATCGTTCACGGTGCCCTTCCAGCCGGTCTTCAAGCCGTTGCCGTAATTCTGGCGGGCGGTAGCGGTACCCGTTTCTGGCCGATGAGCCGTAAACTGCGGCCTAAGCAGTTTCTTCCGCTCGGCACGGGTGACAAAAGCCTAATCGCTCTCACTGCGGATCGTTTGGAGCCCCTGGTTGGACAGGACGGCATGCTGGTTGTGACTACCGAGCAACAAGCCGAGTTGGTTCGAAAAGACGTGCCGTCTGCAACTATTCTTTCTGAGCCGAATGCCAAGAACACCGGGCCGTGTATCGGCTACGCAGCGAAGCTGGTGGAGCGCACGCTGGGTGACGTGCCCATGCTCTGCGTCCCGGCGGAGCACGTCGTGCGGGGGCAGGAGGAGATACGGCGGACTTTTGAGCTCGGGATTGCTATGGCACGGAGCCAGGATTTGCTGGTGACCATCGGGATCAAGCCGGATCGACCGGAGACAGGCTATGGGTATATCCGGCGCGGGGCGCCGTTTCAGGGCGCGGGCGATAAAGGGGTGTTTCAAGTAGAGCAGTTCGTGGAAAAGCCGGATGCGATGACGGCGCAGTCATATCTCGAGTCGGGGGAGTATTTCTGGAACAGCGGCATGTTTGTTTGGCGACCCAGTACCGTGCTCGCTGCCATTCGGCAGTTCATGCCGGAGACGGCTGAAACCTTGGACCGCATCGGGGAGTGTTTCGGTGCCGACGATGAGCACGAGCGTATTGCCGAGCTGTACAGCACTATTGACCCCATCAGTGTCGATGTCGGCATCATGGAACGCGCTGAAAACGTCGTGATGCTCCCGGGGGACTCGTTCTTTTGGAGTGATGTCGGGTCATGGCGAAGCTGGGCCGACAGTCAGGCCGAGCGGGGGGCCGATGCCCACGGCAATGTCGTACGGGGGGATGTGCTTGCGGTGAATTCCCGCAACTGTGCGGTTATCGGCGCGGATCGTTTCATCGCGACTGTTGGGATTGAGGACCTAATTGTGGTAGACACCGGCGATGCCGTGCTTGTGTGCCGACGTGACGATGCACAGGATGTGCGGCAAATTATCGAGTGGCTCCAAAGACATGAGCGCGAGGAACTCCTGTAGCCGGCGTTGAAACGACGTCGGTGCATGAGGAGTGAAGTTTAGAAGCAACGACTACATAGAGGCGAAAGACCGCCGACGAGCGATAGACCGCTTAAGCGAAAGACTGCTTACAAGCGAAAGACCATGGGGAGACCAATGACGAAGCCGGTAGCATTGATTACGGGGGTGACAGGCCAGGATGGATCGTACCTGGCGGAGTTCTTGCTCGACCGCGGGTATCGTGTTGTCGGTATGGTCCGACGTGCGAGTAGCGAAAACTTCGAACGCATCCAGCACATCACCGGAGACTTCGAGCTGCGCCAGGGAGACCTGCTCGATCAGCTGTCATTGATCTCCCTGATGAAGGAGATCCAGCCGAGCGAGGTCTATAACCTTGCGGCTCAGAGCTTCGTTCCGACAAGCTGGGAGCAGCCCACATTGACCGGGGAGTTTACCGCGCTGGGGGTCACGCGAATGCTGGAAGCCATCCGGCTGGTGAATCCGAAGATCCGATTCTATCAGGCGTCCAGTTCGGAGATGTACGGCAAGGTGCGAGAGACTCCGCAGACGGAGTTGACGCCTTTCTATCCGCGTTCGCCCTACGGTGTGGCGAAGTGCTATGGGCACTATATCACCGTCAACTACCGTGAGAGCTACGACCTGTTTGCTGTCTCCGGCATCTTGTTCAATCATGAATCTCCACGGCGAGGACTGGAGTTCGTGACGCGGAAGGTGACTGACGGAGTCGCGCGAATAAAGCTGGGCCTGGCAAGCGAACTTCGCATGGGTAACCTTGATGCTCGCCGTGATTGGGGATTTGCCGGTGATTACGTCAAGGCGATGTGGTTGATGTTGCAGCAGGGCGAGCCTGATGACTACGTGGTCGCGACCGGTGTATCGCATTCGGTGAAGGACCTGGTGCAGGTCGCTTTCGACCACGTGGGGCTGGATTGGCAGCAGTATGTGAAACTTGATGCGCAGTTCCTTCGCCCCGCCGAGGTGGACCTCCTCGTCGGGGATGCGTCCAAAGCTCGCGAAAAACTCGGTTGGGAGCCGGAAGTAAGTTTCGAACAGATGATCCGCATGATGGTTGATGAAGACATCAAGCGCTTGCAGTAAGACATTAAACGAATAGTTCGGTAGGGGAGGAAGTTCAGGTTACTATGAGAGCGCTGATAACCGGAGGACATGGATTCGTAGGTCGCCACCTTGCCCATCATCTGGTCCGCTGTGGTGATGATGTCGCGGTGACCTATCTGCCGACACGGGAGCCGGGAGCGGATCCCGAGCACTTGGCACTCCCGAACCCGGTGCAGAGTTTGGCTCTCGACGTGACCGACACTGAGGCAGTGAACAAGGTGCTGTCACTGCTCAAGCCCGATGCCTTGTATCATCTTGCCGCTGTCGCCTTCGTCCCTGACGGAGAATCGGATCCCAGGCGCGTGTTCGATATCAATACCTTTGGCACGGAGAACTTGCTCGCGGGTGTTCTAAAGCATTCGCCGGAGACGCGAGTGCTGTATGTCAGCTCCTCAGAAGTCTATGGACATCCCCGCCTTGGCACATTGCCGCTCACCGAGGCCGCCGAGCTCCGTCCAACGAGCGTGTACGGCGTGACCAAAGCGTGCGCGGATCTCACTGTTTTCAAGTACTGCCATCGCGACGGCGTGCACTCTGTTCGCATCCGTCCTTTCTCGCATATCGGCCCAGGCCAGTCGGATCGATTCGCCATCTCGAGTTTCGCGAAGCAGGTTGCTGCGGTGAAGCTCGGAAAGCAGGAGCCGGTGATAAAGGTCGGCAATTTGGACGTGAAGCGAGACTATAGCGACGTTTCCGATATCGTCCGCGGGTACCGCGAAGCGTTGCTCAATGGCAAAGCGGGAGAGGTCTACAATCTGTGTTCCGGCCAAAGTGTACTGCTTTCTGATATCTTGCAGAAGCTGATCTCTCTTGCTGATGTCGAGGTCGAGGTCGTGCAAGATCCGACCCGCGTTCGCACGGTCGACTGTGCCGACATCTACGGGAGCTACGACAAAGCATCGAAAGACTTCGGGTGGAAGCCGCGAGTCGAGCAGGAAGCGATGCTCGATAGCCTGCTCGCCTATTGGCTCGATTTTCTGTCTGCAAGCTGAGGGTTGCGGAGAGTCTTTCCGCCAGGGTGTTGAAAAGAGGTTTCAACTTCCTGAGAGCTACTCATAGTAGTCCCATTCGTGGCCGTCGTAGCCGCCCCCTGAAAAGAGAAAGCCGAAAAGATCTGACACCTCAGGCGGAACCTGCTCCATGGTGGAGTAGCAGGCAATGACGGTAACCACCGCCAGGGTAAAGCAAGCAGATGCGGCCACGAGCTTTCCGACGCCGATATCGTCCTCGTATAAGAAGGCGATATAGGGTGCGCCGATAAGGCCCCCGAGGCATAAGTAAAACGCAGTTCTATCAACGAAGAAGAGGCTCAAGAGAATATTACAATACAGCCCGAGATAGGCTGCCGTGCTCAGTAGCATCACACTGATCAATGCCGAGTGGGCGGCTCCCAACTGAGGCAAAGCCAGATGTACGGCGATGCCGAGCACTAGCCAGCACAATATGCCCGCCGCGGCGACAACCGCCGGATGAGAAAATATCTGTAGGAGGTCCTCTGCCTTGGTGCGTCCTATTGTCGCTCGATATAACTGTCGGAGTTCGGCCGTGCTTTTTCGCTGCCGCGCCTCAGCAGGCGGCGCTTCGACAGATGGCGTTGCGAATCTGTCACCAACCGGCGTCTCCTGTTCCGCCGTTTCGTCCTGCACTTCCTGACAGGAAGTACAGAGCATAATCTTTTCACCGACCGAGGTGCCGCACGTTGGGCAAAGCCTGAACCGTCTCCTCCGTTTACTCGCTAGTAGTTGACTCGGCCTACTGCGAAAGAAAGATTAGGGCCAACACTGATCCAGCGTCCCTGTGAGAGGCTCCCATCGCCGGAACCAGAAGCCTCTACTCCTCCTAAGGCCCCAAAACCACAGTATTTCTTAGGAACCGGGTTCCTCAGGGAGGAAGGTGGGGCGGTCGTCGCGGTTCTGGTGCCGCTAAACCCAGTAAACCAATCGTAAAATCCAGGTAGTCTTGGGGGGAGCCTTGGGAGGTAGCGTTGGGAGGAACCGGGTTCCTCGGAGAGGGAGGTGGAGTCGATGTTGGCGTTCGGGTGATCGGAAAACTTAGTAAACGAATCGCAAAATGGGATGGGCTGGAGGAGAGGTTAGTTGTATTCCGCGCCGGCGACCAGGTAGCCGCCGATACTGCCGAGGATGATGTTTGCGGACCAGGCGGAGGCAAGGACGGGGATGAGCTCGGCGGCACCTAGCGAGGTGCTGATGGCGTGCACCACGTGATAGCCGAAGCCGATGGTGATGCCTGCCATGAAGCTCATGCTGAGGCTTCCCGAGCGCGCGGGGATCAGCGCGAAGGGGAATGCGACAAGCACCACAATCAAATTCACGGCCGGGAATGAGAGCTTCGATGCTTGATCGACGAGGTAGCGAGTGACAGGGACACCTTCGTTGCGAAGCTTTTCGATATAGCGACCGAGTTCGGCGAAGCTCAGCGTCTCTGCTTCCCGGCGCATATCATAGAAATCCGAAGGACGTTCTTTGATGATGAGAGGAAGCTTTGCATAGCGTTCAACCGCAAAGGTGCCGTCTTCTCTGACTCGGGTCTCGGTGACATCAGACATTGTCCATCCGATCTGGGGATTCTTATCCCACGTTGCCTGTTCGGCATCGATCCGACGCTGCAATTTGAAATTGGGATCAATCTCCAGGATGGAAATTCCTTGAAGCATCGAACTGGTAGAATCGTAAAACCCGATCCGGTAAAACGTGCTTCGATCTCGATACCAGAAATTCGCGCGGCTGAATTTCCCCTTTTCGTCCCGCTTGCGGATGTCGAGATTGTAGATATCCTCGACGCGTTGTGTCGCCCAAGGAACTACTGTTTCCCCGGCGAGAAACATTAACACCGAAATGAGCGCTCCTGCCGCGATCAGCGGTTTTGCAAGCGAGAGAATGCTGGCTCCGCAAGCTCGCATCGCCGTTATCTCGGAAAGCTGAGAAAGCCGTCCTACACTGAGCAGAGTTGCGACCAGTACCGCCACGGGTGTCATCAGATGTAGAATCAGGGGCACCTTGTACAGTAAGTATTGTACTGCATGCAGCACCGTAGAACCTTCCTTCACGAACACACGCATTCGTTCGAATGTTTCAAAGACGAGAAACAACGAGACCGCGGCGAACAGACAGATAAAGAAAACGCCGAAAAACTGGCGTAAGAGGTAGCGCTCCAGCAACGTCAGACGCGGTAGACGTCGGGCAACCAAACGCGATGGTGTCGAGTGAGAGTGCATCAGGCGGTTTGCCTCTGGGAGGAAAGGCGCAACTTAGCAGGCAACCGGCCTAAGGTATCCGCAAGGGCTTGGCTGACCGCCATCCACTGCTCGCTCCCCATCCGCTCGAACAGATACAGCCCAAGCAGCGCGAAAAGCCCGTTCGGGGTCCACATCGCGAGCCAGGCAGGGACTATGCCCTGCTCTCCGATGGCATCCGCTACTGCAAACATGAAGTAGTAGAGCAGGATCAACCCGATGCCGAGGCCTACGCTTGCGGACGCGCTGGAGGCTTGGCTGCCCCGGGCCGGCTGGATACCAAGTGCCATCGCGATGACTGCTACGCAAAGGCAAGAGAATGGGAGCGCAAGTCGTTTATGAAGCTCGACTTGGTGTTTCGCAAGTTCGCGGCGCTGCTCCTTGTCGAGTCGCTCGGTAGCACCAGCAAGGGAGTTGATGCCGCTCACCAGCTCCCCTACATACATCTCGCTCGCCCGCTTACCGCCCTGCGCGGGACGTTCCTCGAGCAGAGCGCTATGCGGCAGGCTGATATTGTTAATCTCGAAGTAGGTGACGGTGAAATTGGACCCTCGCCCTTCAGCAATGCTCCCGTCGTATAGTTGCAGACTCAGCGATCGTCGCCATGGATCAGAAAGAATCTTGCCATGCTGGGCGATGAAGATACGGTTCACTTCCGGATCTCGCCTGTCGCCGATGATCACGTTGTTCAGCTTTTCCCCGTGGGCCTCGATACCCTCGGCATAGATCGTAAGCTGACCGAACTCATTGAATACGCCTGCTACTAATCCCGCACTGGCTTGCGTTTTAGCAATTTCGAACATCCCGACGCCAAGACGGTGATTTGCCCACGGTCGGATCCAGAATGAAAGGAGCACTGCTATGGCAAAAACCGTGGCGGAAAAGAGTAGCACAGGCACTGCGAGTCGCTTCAGGCTCATGCCGGTAGCTCGAATCACAATCAGTTCACTGTCATGACTTAACCGTCCGAACGCGACGATCACCGCTAGGAGCAGAGACATCGGAAGCGCAATTTCAAGAAAGCGAGGGACGATGTAGGAGAATAGAATAATCATGTCGCTCGCCGGCACGTTGCGATTCACAACGAGATCTACGAGCTTCAAGCTTCGGCCGAGGAAAAGTATGCCGGTGAAGACGAACAGCGTGATCCAGAACGGGGTCAGGATCTCCCGGAATACGTAGCGAAAGATGAGCGGCGGTAAGCTCAACGGGGCCCGAGCAACTTACGCAGCGACAAAGACCATTCGTCTGTAAAGCCGCATGTGTTCAATTAGACAGCTAAAGAAATCCAAGCGAGCGGCGAATCTATCGACCTCGCACAGACCGGCTTCTCACCGAGTCGCCGGGACTGCCCGCCACAAAACAAAGACCAGAGCAAAAACAACTAGCTCTCTATCCGTATGCGGGGGAACCCTAGGAGGTAAAACGTCGCGCGCGGTCAACCTCTTTGCGCCGCTTCTTCTGAGCTTCCTTCGTCTTGCGTTTGCGACGTTCCGATGGCTTCTCGTAGAAGCGACGAGACTTCAGCTCCTTGAACACCCCTTCACGGATAAGCTTACGCTTAAGCACTCGCATCGCTTTTTCAAGGTTGTTCTGGCCGACTATTATTTCGATCATACGTCTAAAATCAGGGTTAAAGGTTCAATCAGGTTGAGAGTTCATCCAGGGTGAAATTTAAAGCAGGCACCATGGTGAAATTCAGCAGGCACAAGATCAATAGGATGAAATTGGCCCCGGACAAAGCCGCGAACGAGGGCGCATAGTCGCCATTTTCGTCGAAAAACGCAATGGTTACTGGCCTGCGGAGACCGGAAAAGTGAGAAAAGACGAACCTTAGAAGTATAGCCGCGGTCCGCTAAGGTTGCTCAAGTAGATACATTTTCCCTAGTCCCGGTGTTCCATGGTAGTAGCGGATTCACGCAGGATGCTCATAAAGTCGGTCTCGGCTCGATGGCTGCGAGAGACGCTACCTAAAACTAGCGGACACCTGTAGTATTAGTCACCGGTTTCTAAAGAAAAATCCTTCGTTTTAACCCTCGACGTTGTGTCTCTGCCTCATAAGTATGGGTGATACGGTAGCCCGAGGCGGCCAGAGCTTTACGGAGTATTTATGCAGCAAAATAATGCGCTAAGAGATCTCTCTGATGCAGCCGAACTGCTTGTGATGTTGGAGCAACTTATCGACGGCATTCCGACCGAGAAAAACGAACAGAAGCGGATGCCGTTGCGAGGTATGCGTCTTACCGTCACGCAAGCCCGCAGGTGTATTCAGCGTGCGCATGAATCGCTTGTAGCTCCACCTGCTCGTCAGACGGCTGACGTCGCGCCCGGTCCCGCCGTAGCACAACAAGCGGAGCCGGTCACGAGAGGTGCCGGTGCCCTGGCGGCTCGCATCACCAAAGCGCCGACGTCGAAGGGGCGGATTCGTGAGCTGCACGGGACCGGCGGATTTGAGGGTGAGGAAAAAGCTTCTTCGATGCACGTAGTTCAATCAGCGGAAGCGAATCGACGGACGGAAGCGCCGCTGAGTTAGTGGTGTTTGATTGCTATCTTGTGCTGCGTAAGCGGCTGCAACGTTAAGCTGAGGGTATGAGCGGCAACTGCAAAGAAATCAGTGACAGAACGGTCTTGATGCTTCTGCTGGTCGGAGGGGCGTGGATTGCCGGATGCTCGATGCGGCAAGAAGTGAACGACGATGTCGTCTCCCAGATGGAGCTTCGACGAGCACTCGCGGGCGAGGAGTTGTCTAGAATAGAGAATGCGGATGTGCCGCGCTCGTCAAAGGCGAATTACGAGTTCTTGCTTGGCGAGCTTGCCCTGAAGGAGGAGCGTTTTGACGAGGCGCTCTCTTACTTCGAATCAGTTGCAGAAGTCGAACCTGGTTCTGCACCGACGCTGCGGAAGCGCTTGGCGCAATTGTATTTGCGCGCAGGTCGTTTGGAGGAGGCCCTGGCGCAGCTAGACAAGGCTGAGGACGACATCAACCAAGTCGAAATGCTGCAACTTCGCGCGGGGATCCTCGCCACCTTGAAGCGCTACGACGACGCAATTGCTACCTATCGACAGGTAATCGATCTGACCAATGCCGAGTCGGACGAACCGTTCGTCTTCATCGCCAGCCTTTATGCGCAACAGAATAAGGTTGAAGAAGCCGAAGCGATACTTGGCGAACTGGTTCAGAAGCGCCCGAAGTCCTTTTTCGGCCATTACTACCTGGCGAAGATGCATGTCGCCGGAGGGAAATTGGACGCTGCGGTCGAGCACTATCAGCAGACACTTGCGCTGAGCCCTGAGAACGAAGCAGTGGAGCTTGAGCTCGCTCGGGTGTACGCCTATCAAAAACGAATCGATCAGGCGCGCGCGCTGGCAGAGAAGATTCTCGAACGCAATCCGGCAAACGCGAAGGCGCACTCATTGCTCGCGGAGTTATTGCTTGGTGAGGACAAGGTTGAGGAAGCGCTGCAGGAATTCGAAGCCGTGAAATCGCTGGAGAGTGACTCGGGCGACACGAGATTCAAGATTGCACTGATCAAACTACAGCGACGCGATCTCGAAGGAGCCGAAACCGAGCTGCGCCTTGTGCTAGCGGATCAACCGGAGAACGCAGCGGCTCGCTACTATCTCGGATCGACCTATGCCGGTATGAAGCGGATCGATGATGCGGTCGAGCAACTGCAGCAGGTCGAGGCGGGGCAGGATTTTTTTACGGAGTCGCGAACTCTGGCGGCGTATCTGTTGCGCCAAGAGGAGCGCCATTCCGAAGCTGCTGAGATGCTGCAGCAGCTGCTCAAGGAAAGTCCCGAGGATGTTAAGCTATTGATGTTTCTCGCTGCGGTGCAGCGTGATGAGGGGAAAATCGATCGGGCTATCGCGACGACAAAGCAAATTATCGAACTCGAACCGAATGACGATCGACACTATTTCAATTTGGGCGTCTATTACGATGAGCTCGACGATGCTGACGAAGCACATGCGGCGATGCGGAAGGCGATCGAGCTGAATCCGACGAACGCAAACGCTTTGAACTACCTCGGCTATTCGCTTGCTGAGCAGGGACAGGATCTGGAGGAGGCCGTCGCATTCATAAAACGCGCCATCGAGATCGAGCCGTCCAACGGCTATTTTATCGATAGTCTAGGGTGGGCCTATTATCAGATGGGTCGATTCGAGGAGGCACTCGTAGAATTGAAGCGCGCCACGGATCTTGTCGCGGACGATGCTGTGATACTCGAGCATCTTGGGATGGCGTTTCTGCGAGTCGGCAATCGCGAAAAGGCACGTGAAGCTTTCCAGCGTGCTCTCAAGGCGGCGCCTGAGTCCGATGACAAGGAAGTCGGTGCGCGCATCAAGAAAGAGCTCGAGCAACTGGGGCCGAGCGGTCGTTAGCACCCTATCGTGAAGCCTACCCTCCCGTTTCTTCTTTGCCTGCTTCTACTTTCCGGTTGTCCAGCGCGTGCACCGCTCGGACCGACGCTTGCGGATCTTCCTTCGGCTTCGCCTGAAGCGGCTCGTGAGCTGGTGACGATGCTGCAAAGTGCTGCCGATCAGGTAACCGCTCTCCGTGCGCGTCAGAACGTACATTTGGAAGGCCGTTTGGGGCAGGAGTCTTTTACCCAGGTAGTCGCATTTGTTCGTCCCGATCGACTTCGGCTGGAGTTTTTCGCGACCGGACTCAATACGCTGACTTCCATTCTCACCACGCACGATGGCGCCTTGCACGTGTTGGATGTGCTCGAGAGAAAGGTGTTTCAAGGTTCGGCTGCGCCGGAGACAATCAGGCGCTTTGCATCAGTCCCCTTCGCTCCGGAAGAGCTAATGCTGTGGTTGGTTGGTCGCTGTGCGCCGCCGGTGGAGCACGAGTTGCTCGGCTATGAAGCGTATCTTCAAGGCGCGCGTCGCATCGCAAAGTTTACGTTGTTTGACGGTCGAGTGATTGTTGTAACCACTTCACTCGAACGCAAGGGGCTGCTGGAGTCGATGAATGTCGAAAGCGTCGGCGGTGAACAACTGTTCGCCTCGCAATTTCACTACGGGAGCGCGAAAGATCGTGTGCCGGAATCTATTGATTTCTGGCTCACCGAGCAGGGAGCCAAAGGCCGTTTGCAGTACCTTCAGATTGCGGTGAATCCAGACGTAGCCGAGATGCCAGAGCGCCTCTTCCAAGGTCGGACGCCTCATGCTGCAACAGTGGTGCCACTCGACTAGGAGTGTGCTGCGTCTGGGCTACTAGCCTACGACCGAAGAATTCCATCCATGGTCTTTTCGAGGTTGTGCAAGCAAAAGCTTGTTTTTGCGCACTACCGTTCCATGTCGCGAAGTCGTTGCGCACCTGCGGCGAGTGCTCGTTTGGCAACGGCGTAGTTGATGAAAAAGACCAACAACAGACTACAGGTAATCGCAAGTCGATAATCCCTGGTCGACATTTGTTCGATGAACCCGGGAACGCTGGTCAGTACGAACATGAATCCGACCGGCACGATCGTGGTTATGACGCTGCCCAGGGCGAGGAGCATGTAGACTAGACTGCCAAAACTCGCGGTTACTTGGGTTGGAGATTCCCAGTCGAATCGAGCATAGACAGCACCGACGCCGACTGCGAGTCCCACAATGCCGATGCTGACAGCAATCGCGATTAGCGCGGTAGCCACGACCGTCTGCAAGGTGGCTTGAATTGCCCAGGTGCCTGATACCAGCAAAATGATTGCGAGGAGGCCGATGGGCAGTAGCCATGTGCGGAACTTGTTTTGCAACAGCTGTTCGATGGAGAGGGGTGAGCAGCGCACCAGAATGTAGGCGCGGCCTTCCAAGCTGAGCGAAGGAAAGACGAAGCGCGTAGCAATTGCCGAGACTACGCAGGCTCCAAACGCCACATTCGCGATGCTCAAGATAACCTGCCACCAAGCGAGGCCTTCGGAATCGAACTGAGAGGCAATGCGAAGCGCGCGGAAGTTATAGAGGTAGATAAAGGTTAGCATCAGCAGCATCAAGAGCTGCAGGGACTGAACCGTGTCGCGAATGAACGTCCTCGCTTCTTTGTAACAGATGGCTCGCAGCTGAGGATTGAAAGGAATCAGGATCCGGCCAATGGTGTCGCTCATTCCGGTTCGGTACACCCGCAGCCGCCGCTCGCTATTGGACGCAATGCTCCAGCCTCGCTGAAAGAATGTGTCGAACAAGAGGTAGCCAAGGGAACAGAGACCAATCGCCGTGCTGACGAGAAGTGTCGCTGAGAGCCACGCGGGAGGAGTCGCTTCGATTAGATACCCGGCAAGGATATCCGTCAGCCACTTTGCAGGAGACCACACCGGTTGGGGATCTTCCATGATGTAGAGGAACTGAACGAGGTGGTCGAGTTTTTCCTGCTCGGTAGAAAGATAGGCCTGCGACCCATGGTTCAGATACAGAATCGTTATCACCAGTGCGAACGCGACCAAGACGAGCAAATCGCGTATTCGGTGCGGAGAGATGATATTGACGAACAGGATAACAAGGATGCTCCCAAGAGCGGCGGGGATCAGTAAAAAGGGAACGAACAGCAGAAGACTCAGCGGAAGAAACTCCCACGGCAGTTCCAGGGCACTCGAGAACGCGAACAGTGCCGGTAGCGAAAACAGGAGGAACATCCAGCTCGATGTGAGCAGAATCTCCACAAGCCGAGAGAAGTAGAGCTTCGAACGCCGGATAGGTAAGGTCAACAGGAGCGGCAAATCCTGGGCGGAGAAGAGGTAGCCGAGCGCTGCAATCGTGTTCGAAAACAAGAGCAGCAAAAAGAAAGCGAGAAAGCAGATTCCCAACAGGCGTGCCGGAAGGAGGGGATCATACGCCGGATGATCCCGGACGACCCGTAGAAAGTTGCTGGTCCCCAAGTAGATGCCAACCATGACCAAGATCGAGACGAGGATGACGATCACGTCACGATTCAGCCAGCGGGTTCGGCATTCCTGAATCAGCCGATTCTTTGCCGAAAGCAGGTGAGGTTTTAGCAGCGTCATCGGCATCGGTCAGAAATCCTAGGATACGTCGCTTGAAGGACCGTCTTCGGCATCGGCGATGATTCGAAGAAACACTTCCTCCAGATCGAGCGTAGTATCGGCTTGGGAATGGCGGTACAGCTCGGCGAGCGTACCGGTCGCTAGAATGCGACCCCGTTGAATGATCGCCAGTTGATCCGCGATTTCCTGAGCCACCGATAGAGAATGCGTCGACATGAAGATAGTTAAACCTTCGGCAGCGCTTCGACGCAGCATATCCTTGAGCACTTTTGCGCCGCGCGGATCGAGACCGACCATCGGTTCGTCGACGATTAGAACAGGCGGTTTGTGCACTTGGGCAGCACACATGAGTAGCCGCTGTTTCATCCCGTGCGAGTAACTGTCGATCAGGTCGTGCTGCCAGTCGGTCAGTCCGTACAGCTCCAGCAGCTCTGCCATTCGACTCCGTGCCGTCCGCGCGTCTACTTTGTAGAGGTCAGCCATGAACTGCAGAAACTCCCGTCCTGTCAGTTTGCCGTACATGTGCGGTCGGTCGGGGATGACCCCCATCAGAAATTTTGCTTCGATGGGGTTCTTCTGAATGTCGTAGCCGCCGATCTCGGCTGTGCCGGACGTCGGCTGTAATACGCCGGTCATCATTCGAATTGTAGTTGTTTTACCGGCACCGTTGGTGCCCAGGAATGCGAAGATTCTGCCGGGTCCGATCTCGAGACTTACGTCATCGACGGCGACGAAGTTGCCGAATTCCTTGCGTAGATGGACGAGACGGATCATGCGACTTGTTCCGGATGTAGCAGTTTCTTCATGCTGGCGATGCGTTCGACTGCAGCGCCGCTTCGGCCTAGGCGACTGCTCTGGTGCGCCTCAGCGTTCCCTCCCTTCTGAAAGTACTCCGTGTCCAGCAAAACCGAGTCATGATCCGTTGTCTGGAGTTGGGCTCGACAGCTTTGCAGATCCTGTTCGCTTATCTCTTCCACATGGATTGCTTCCGTCCGGAAAGCGGGATTGCGGAGCCAAGCACGTGCGGATTTTGTCAAGCGAGGTGCGAACGCAGTGGCTCCGTTGCTTCGAACCAAATATATCTCCGGCCAGCGGTCGAGGCTATGTGTTGAAGTGCTGCTTCGATGAGCGACGCTAAGTTCAGGCGCGTCGTTGACGTTTTTGAGTCTCAGCAACGAGTCGATTGAAGAAACAAGGAGCTCACCTTCGGCGGACAGCAATTTGAAAAAGGAGTTGAATTCTGCCCTGAGGCGAATGTCTGCGTGTTGTGTTTGTTGTTCGTGCCTGACGGCGATGGAGCCTGTCGCCGAAAAGTCGGGGCCCCTCAAGACAGCAGCCGGGTTGTAGGAACCGAACGGTTGCTGTCCTGGGATCGTGAACTCTGTCGTGATCACGCCTAGACAATCAGAGGTTGCTGCGCTCCGGATAGCCCAGTGGTGGCGGCCTTCGACCAGCAGACTGGTGAGGGGCGTTGCCAGTACGTCAACCTCACGGTGGAGGTAGGCCGTGCCGGCAAGAAAGAGTAACAGCCAGATTCCGATTGCGACGCAGGCAGTTCGCCGGGACCTCCTCGCGTTGGTACGCATATACGGCGGCACGGGGTAGGCCGGAGACCCCTCGCTCATTTGAGTTTCGATCGCTTCACCCATTGCCGTAACACTCAAGCATTATTAAGGTGCGTATATCGACCTGCGCAGTCCGTGCGGTCTTCATCTGGTTCTCATTCTGGATAATCGATCCGCATGCGGAGACTTCCCGGTACGACTTTTAGATTATTAGGAACGCTCGGCGGAGCGTTTTTTCTAATATTGGTGCTGCTTAACGACGCCTCGGCCAATGATCAGCGTCGATTTGGGCTATGGATCGAGGCTGAGGGTGCAAAAACGGCATTCGACTCGCCGAGCGATGTCCGTGAAGTGCTGCAGTTCACGGAAGGGCAGGGGTTAACTGACTTATATTGTCAGGTATATCGGAACGGTAGATCTTGGTTTCCCTCGCTAATGGCCGATGATGCGCCCTATCGGCGAGCGCTGGCGCAAGGGGTCGATCCGCTGCGGACGATGATAGACACGGCCCACCGTCGTGGCCAGAGAGTGCACGCATGGTTCAACACGCTCCGCATTTATCATAATCGCGAAGCGCCCCTGCTGAAGGTCATCGGCGCTGAGGCCGTACAGAAAGACAGCTACGGAAACTCGTTGCTGACCTATAACGGCTCCGGGATTGGGCCCGGCGCGATGGGGGAAGGCTATCAGCTCGATACGCCAGGGCTTTGGCTTGATCCTGCCTCTCCCGAGGTGCGACGCTACCTCGTCGAAACTATCCGCGATCTGGTCACGGCGTATCCGGATCTTGATGGGGTCCACTTGGACATGGTTCGCTTCCCATTTTTGATGCGCCGCAAGGGAACCTCGGCAGCGACTATCCCCGGCGGCATCGGCTATTCGGAGGCATCGCTAAAACGGTTTTACGAATTTACCGGTCGCCCGGTTCCGCCCATCACGGCGAAGCTTGTTCGCAGTCTTGAGGAGAGTTCTGCCTGGGACACGTGGCGTCGAGCGCAAGTCACCCTTCTTGTATTCGAGATCAAGGAGCTTCTTAATTCCCTTGCGCCGGATATCGAATTTTCTGCTGCCG
>JAGRAW010000569.1 GCA_020434415.1 Bdellovibrionales bacterium | reverse complement strand
TGTCGAGTCCATGCTTTGTGGAAGCATTTGAAGCGGCGAGGCGAAGCGCTGGAGATGGTCAACGATGCCGAAGTGTGCGCTGGATAGCGGGTCAGCGATTAGCCCGAAGATCTTTGCCGCTAAGTGAGATAAATCATGCCCGAGCAAACGGTCGGAGAGCGCGAACAAGAGCTCCGGTAGGGATAGCGTGTGTGACCCCGAACCTCCGACGATAAGAGAGCTGCCCGAACCTCCGACGATAAGAGAGCTGGAGGAGCCTCCAGAACCCCACGATGCCCCAGAACCCCATGATGCCCCAGAACCCCATGACGAAACGGATGAGCTTCCCGCGGCCGACGGCGGCGGGGTGGGCGAAAGGTGAGAGGGAGCGGGCGCCTGGACCTGCGATCGCAGCGCCCCGGGACCGATTCCTCCCGGCTGAAGTTGAATAGATTCCATGTCCCATTATCGGCGGAACAGGAAAAAGGTTGCGTACCGCTCAGAGCTTATCCACAAATAAATCTGCTCTAAGGTCAGATCCCTTCACCGACTTTATCTCGCCAGCTAGCCGGGAGCGGTGCTTTTCCGCGGGACAGCATGTATTCCCGAACCGCGCGCTGATCCTCCGATTCGGCTTCCATTTGGTAATACATGATGGCGCCTGCCAAGACGATTAAGAGGAATGCACCTCCAAAAAAGAGTTTGAAAAATCCGTCGCCCATAGTTTCTACGCTCCCTCCCATGCACCCGGAGATCCCGGTAGACCTCCCGTCGTAAAGGCTCTGACTGCATCCTTGAACGAAAGCTAAGGATACTACCGTTATTCGCAAAGTCGACGTTGGCGTTACATTGAGCGGGAAGCCATGAATGGGAACGCCTAAAAACGATAGTTTTTGAAGTTCCCGGCAGGCGCTGCGGATCGAAGTTCCGAGGGACTACGCCCGGGAGCCGGGAACGTTCAGGTTCATGTGCAGGGGGAACTGGTCGGCCAGGATGATGCGTGTTGGATTCGCCCTGAACCGGAATGCGCAAGGGACGAACGGGAAAAGGGGACGGCCAGCACTGACGAATCGTCGCTTTCTTTTTAGTTCGCAGACTGCGCAGCTTGAGTTGCGAAGGGGCCGAACACTTCACTCATGGGGAGTGCTTGGGGGAAGAAACCGACGAGGCGTTCGATAACGGCATTCACCACGCGATCGGGACAGCTTGCGCCGGCAGTGATTGCTACCACTACCGGTCGCTCCAGCGAGGGAAGCCACGAATCGGACTCTGTTACCGTTGCCGTGTGGAGATCGAAGTGACGGATACGGGTAGCGCTAAGGATCTCATGCTCGTCTTTGATGTAGTAGGTCGGCATCACCTGCTCACAAAGTTCGACCAGGTGACTGGTATTGGAGCTGTTGTAGCCTCCTACGACGACTGCCAAGTCGGCGCCCGAACGAGTAAGTTCCGACGTTGCGCTCTGATTTTCATAAGTTGCATAGCAGAGCGTATCCCGGGTGTCGGCAAAATGCTCTCCGAGCTTGGCTTCACCGTATAGTTCCAGCATCGCGTCTCGAAATGCTTGAGCGATCGCCTTGGTGTCAGTCGCGAGCATCGTCGTTTGATTGACCACTCCGATGCGCAGTAAATCTCGTGAAGGATCGAATCCTTCAGACATGGCATCCGCGAACCGGTCACGGAACTCGGACTCGGAAACCCTGCCTTTGAGAAAACTGATTGCGTACTGGGCGTCTTCCATGTCGAGCACGATAAGCGTTGGCGCAGTCTGACGGCTATGCGAGAAGGTGGCTCGCGTCTCTTCGTGGGTCCGCTTCCCATGAAGGATGATGCTAAAGCCTCGGCGACCAAGCTCGTTGGCGCGCTTCCAAACCTTTTCGACGAAGGGGCAGGTTGCATCGTAGCGATAAGGATCGACGCCTAAGGCTTCGAGCTCGCGCTGTAACTCGATTGTCGTACCGAAGGCGGGAACGACGACAACATCTTCTGCCGTCAGGGTAGAGAAATCGACCAGTCGGGTGCCATCCGGTTTCATCAGAAAACGAATACCACGTGACTGCAAGTCCGCGTTGACCGAAGGATGGTGGATAACTTCGCTCAGTAGAAATATTCGTTTCCCGGGATTCTCCTGCAACACTCGGTAGGCAATTTCAATCGCATTCTCGACTCCAAAGCAAAAGCCGAAATGACGTGCCAGCCGGATACGGATCGGTCCGAAGTCCAGCTCCGAGGGAGT